>JBBRJU010000224.1:0-5150 GCA_038218895.1 Burkholderiales bacterium | reverse complement strand
CGCAGGTAGCCCGCATTGCCATAGGTGGCGGCGCCGTAGAACAGGATCCAGAAGCTGTTCCAGGGGGTCACGCTCAGCGCCAGCACCGCCTGGCTCAACTCGCGGATCGGCGTGAAGTAGCCGACGAAGCTGAAGCCCGTGAACAAGCCGACAGCCACCCAGGCAACCTGGGTGGCGCCCTTGCGGGCGAATTTTTCGGCCGACCAAGGGGCCTGGTCCAGGCGCATGCGGGCGATGCGATCGCCCTCGCAGCGGCGTTCCACCCACATGAAGATCTCGGTGTAGACGGTCTGCGGGCAGGTGTAGCCACACCACAGGCGGCCGGCCACTGCGGTGAAGAAGAACAGGGCCATGGCCGAGAGCACCAGCAACGCGGCCAGGAAGATCAGGTCCTGCGGATACAGCACCAGGCCAAGGATGTAGAAGCGCTGCGCCTCCAGATCGAACAACAAGGCCTGGCGGCCGCCCCACTGCAGCCAGGGCAGCCCGTAAAACAGCAGTTGTGTCAGCCAGACGAAGGCCCAGCGCCAGGCGGCGAACCAGCCCTTGACCGCACGGGGGTAGATGTCGGGCTGCTTCTCGTACATCGACAGCAACGCCGGGCCGGCATCGGGTGCATTGCCGGCGCTGACCGGGCGGATCGGGATCACGCGGCGGGCGGGTGCCTTGTTCATGGCGGGGTCATGGTGCGGTGATGGCGCGTTGATGGCGCGTTGATCGCGCGGTGATCGCGCGGCAAACCCCGATCAACCGTCTTTGCCGTCGAGGCGGCTGGCCACCAGCCAGGGTGCGAAGACGAACAGATAAAGCGCACATGCAAGCGACCAGGCAGTGGCAGCGCCGATCAGCCAGATCTCCAGTTGCTGCGGCGCCAGCAGCGGCAGAAGAACCCGGGCCACTGCAGCGCCCGCCACCAGCAGATAGGCGGCCACTTCATAGCGCGACACTTGCAGCGGCCGCCCGGTGTGGCCGCGTGCCGTGCGGGTCATCATGCCGATGATGAGCCCGCCGGTGGCCCCCACCGCCAGGGCGTGGATGCCGGCCGAGACGCTCACGACGCCGACCTGCGACAACGCCAGCAGCAACAGGCCGATCGGCAGCCAGGCATAGGCCGCATGCAGCACCCAGAGGATGGGGCGTGCGCGGGTGCGCAGCGGCTTCCAGCGCCACAGGCGCTGGGCGTGCAACACCGCCGCAACAGCCAGGACCACAGCCGTGAAGGCCTGGGGCGGTGCCAGCACCCACAGGGCCAGGCCGAGCGCCGTCACCGCCAGCGTGGCCTGCTCCAGCACCGGCGGCGCCTGCAGCTTCACGCCGGGCAGCGCCGACATCGTGAAGGCCGGAATCACGCGGCCGGTGATCACACATTCGATCATCACCACCAGCGCCAGCCCGGCATGCAGCGCATGCACCGGGGCGATGTCGATGGCACCGACCACGGCCCCGTGGAACGCCGCGTTGGCCAAGGTCAGCAGGATCAGGATCGCGCCCAGCGGCAGGTTGCGCCGGTTGCCGGCGCGCAGCATCAGCTGGATGAAGATCGCCGCCACCAGCGGCAGCAGCATCAGATCCAGCGCCGCATAGACGGCATAAGGCGCGAACACGGCGGCCAGGCGGGCGGCCAGCCACAGGCCAGCAAGTGCGGCCAGCATGCCGCCGCGTGGCGTGGCCAGGCCGGTCCAGGCCTTGCCGGCGGTCAACAGGAAGCCGATGATCACCGCGATGGCAAAGCCGAACAGCATTTCATGGGCGTGCCAGAGCACCGGCGGCACCGGCAGGTTCAGCGACACCTGGCCCAGCAGCAGGGCAATCCACAGCGGGATGGCGAGCATGCCGTAGGTGGCGGCACCCAGGTAGAACGGGCGGAAACCCAGCCGCAGCAGCGGCCAGCCGCGCAGCGGCGTTGAATCAGCGGGCAGCCTGCCTGCCAGTGGTGGGAGAGGGCGTGTCATGGGATGACCAGGGCCGCTGGTCGGTGCTGAACTCTGGATCGGTGAAACATCTAAGTTGCATGCATCTTAATGATCGGCGGCCTTTAAAGCAATACGCGACATGCATCTTTAGGGTGGTCGATCGGCGGCCCGCTGCAGCTCCGCAGCAGCCGGTTGCCGCCCACTGCTGCGGGCGACTGCCGGTTGCCGCCGGGCTGGTCAGCCCGCCCCGGCCAGCAGCAGCGCCGCGCGGTCGATGCCCGCACGGATGCGCGGGTAGGTGCCGCAGCGGCACAGGTTGCCGTTCATCGCGGCGTCGATGTCGGCATCGCTCGGCTCGGGCGTGGTCTGCAGCAGCGCGGCGGCGGCCACCAGTTGCCCGCTCTGGCAGTCGCCGCACTGCACCACGTCGCCTTCGGTCCAGGCGGCGCGCAGCGCGGTGATCTCGGTGCCTTGCAGCCCGTCGATGGTGGTGACGCTGCGGCTGCCCACGGCCGACAGCGGCGTCACGCAGCTGCGGGTGGCGACGCCGTCGGTCTGCACGGTGCCGGCGCCGCACAGGGTGCTGCCGCAGCCGAACTTGGTGCCGGTCATTTGCAGGTCGCCGCGCAGCACCCACAGCAGCGGGGTGTCGGGTTTGGCGGCCACGGTGTGCGGCGCGCCATTGACCTGGAGTGTCGTGTGCATCGCTGCTCTCGTTCAGGCCGCCCGCAGACCGGTGCGGGCGGGGCGCTCAGGCTGTCAGTCCAGCTTCAGGCCCAGCTTGCGGATCACGCCGCCCCAGCGCTCGTACTGCTCCTGCACCGACACGGCATGCTCGGCGGCCGTGCTGGCCACGATTTCGGTGGCGCCGTCGGCGAAGAGCTTGACCACGTCGGGCTCCTTCAGCGCCGCAGCCAGCGCGCTGTTGACCTTGGCCAGCACCTCGGGCGCCATCTTGGCGGGGCCGAAGAACTGCATGCCGCCGTTCACGTCCACGCCGGGCACGCCGGCCTGGGCCATGTTGGGCAGGTTGCCCAGCGCCGCGTAGGGCTTGGGGTCGGTGAAGGCCAGCATCTTGACTCTGCCGCCCTTGGCATTGGCCAGCGCAGTGGTGGGGCCGTCGAACAGCAAGTCGACCTGCCCGCCCATCAGCGCCATGCCGGCGTCGGCCGAGCCCTTGAACGGGATGTGCGTCATCTGCGTGCCGGAGGCCTGCTGCATCAGCTCGGCCACCAGGTGCGACGTGCTGCCTGCCGAGAACGAGGCGTAGTTCAGCTTGCCCGGGTTGGCCTTGGCGAACCGGATCAGGTCGGCCACGCTGTTGAAGGGCGAGTTGGCCGGCACGGTGAGCACGGTCGACGAGCGCGCCGCGAACATCACCGGCGTCAGGTCCTTGAATGGGTCATACGGCAGCTTGCTGAACAGGTGCGGGTTCTGCGCTGCAGTGACGCTGATGGTGTAGAGCAGGGTGTGGCCATCGGCCGGCGCGCGCACCACTTCCATCGTGCCCAGGATGCTGGATGCACCGGGCTTGTTGTCCACCAGCACCGTGGTGCCCAGCGAGGCCTGCAGCTTGGCGGCCAGCAGCCGGGCCTGGATGTCGGTCTGCCCGCCGGCCGGGAAGGGCACGACGATGCGGATGGGTTTGCCAGGCGTCGGAAAAGTCTGGGCCTGGGCCTGGGCCGCCAGCGGCAGCAGGGCAGCGGCCGTGGTGGCCAGCAGGGTGCGCAAAAAGGTCTGGCGGGAGGGCATGGTCGTCCTTGGAGTGGAGCCCCCGATGGTGCGGCACGGCGTGGTCGTCTGGCGCCGGGGAATGCACTGTCAAGCCCGTGACAGCCGGGCCAGCCCGGTGGCCTGCCGCATACCGGCTGGTCGGTCGGCGCCAGTGAAGCGGCGCACAAGAGACACCTGCCGGTGCAGGCATGGTGGAAGGTGCCTGGTCAGCGCTTGGTTGCCAGCTGCTTGGCGGGTGCTTGGCGGCTGGTTGGCAGCTGGCTGGGAGCTGGCTGCGCCCCACTGCCGAAGCCACCCGAATGCAGGCAGGTGACACAGCGCTGATGCAGTATCCGCCTACCAAGTCGCCATCGGCCAGCCGGTCCACTTGGAGCCTTGCGATGCACACTGTCCTGCCCTGCGCGACGTCTGCCGCGCATCCACTCTGAAGTGCAGCAGCGGGACAGTAGGCTGGAGCGAGTCGGTGGCAGCGTGCACCTTGCCCGCCTTGGCGGCACCGGACGATGTGCTGTCGGGCGACCTGCGTCTGCAGTTGCAGACCACTGCGGTGCTCCAGCCTGGCGTGGTCATGCTCAGCAGCGCCGGGTTCAGCGGCAATGTTCGTTACACCACCTTGTACGACAGCAAGACCCCGCTGCAGTACGCCGCCGACGGGCTGGCCGCCACCGCCACCACCGCATTGCCAGCCGGCAGCTGCAGCCAGCGCCTCGGCCTGGCTGCCGCCGATGTGGTGGCACTGCGCAGAACTACCTACACCAGCGCGTCCATGAGCAAGCTCGAGCGCAGCCAGGCCGTGGGCACTCAGGCTGACCTGTCTGCAGGCAACGCGCTGCTGGAGGTGGCGCGTGATGTGCGCCTGTTCACCGAGACCGCCAGCACACCAGGCGCCAGCTTCAGCAGCACCTACACGTTGCCGACCCAGCTGTGGAGCATGGCGGCACTGGCCAACCCGGCGTTGGGCCACGCCGCAGCAGGCAACGCCAGCAGCAATGGTTCGCTGGGCGCCGCGCCTGGTGGCGAGCTGGCCGTGCTGCGGGCGTTGTTGGGCAACTACAGCGACGCCAGCTTCCTGGCGCAGCTGGCCGACGGGCTGGCGGCGCCGCAGGCACCCGGCGAGACGCCGGTGTTCAGCACCGACGGCGCGGTCTTCGGCCTGGACGGCGCGCTGGTGCAGGTGTTTCGGGCGCAAGGTGACGCCGGTGGCGAATTTGCGTTGAACCTGGCCGCAGCCAGCCACCACCTGCTGTGGCGCACCGGCTACGAGCAGCTGCGCCTGCTGTCCGGCCCGGCTGGCGGCGTGCTGGCGCTGTTCGGCACTCCTGGCCAGCAGGCGTGGGCGCTGGCCGACGGCAGCGCGCTCTACGTCGGCGAAGCCTTCGGCAGCGGGCTGCGCCTGGACACCGCCGGCAGCGCTGTCCGCATCGGCCTGACCAATGCCTACAACCCGCAGCTGATGGTGGTGGCCAGCTACGGCGTGACCGCCGTGCCCGAGCCCGGCACGGC
>JBBRJU010000223.1:0-5150 GCA_038218895.1 Burkholderiales bacterium | reverse complement strand
ACGAAGTGCACATCCAGCCCCTGGCGGCGCACCGTGCCTTCTTGCACCAGGCCGCCAACGCGGAACGTGCGGTTGCTGGGGGCTTCCTTGGCCACCACCTGGGTGGGGGTGTAGAAGAACACCATGTTGCTCTGGAACGCGGTCAGCACCAGGGCCACCGCGATGCCGCTGGCAGACAGCAAGGCGCCCAGCAAAGCCAGTTTCTTGTGGCGTGATTTCATGGTTTCAGGTCCGGTTGGCCAAAAGTGTTCACAGTGCGTCGTCCTGGGTGCCGGCGCAGGCGGCGTCGTGGCGCGCCTGGGCATGGCGGTGGCGCACCAGCAGCGGCTCGAGCACCATCAAGGCAGCTGCAACGGCATAGGAGCCCCAGACATAGAGCCCGTAGCCGCCCATTGCAAAAAACTCTGACGCGCTCGACCAGTTCATGCCGCTATTTTCCTACAGCCGCGCGGCCGACCACATCGCCCACCCAGTCGGCATGGGCTTCCCGCTCCAGTGTCATCGCCCGGGTGCGCATGAAGACCACGGCAAAGGCGTAAGCCCAGCAGGCCACGGTCATCAGCAACATCGCCATCAGCATGGTGTCAGCCATCTTGGGCGCTGCTTTCATGCTGATGGTGGCGCCTTGGTGCAAGGTGTTCCACCACTTGACCGAAAAATAGATGATCGGCACGTTGATGCTGCCGACCAGGGCCAGCAGCGCGCCGGCCTGGTCGGCACGGCGGCGGTCGTCGATGGCGTTGGCCAGGGCGATGTAGCCGAGATAGAGAAACAGCAGGATCAGTTCGCTGGTGAGCCTGGCATCCCACACCCACCAGGTGCCCCAGGTGGGCTTGCCCCACAGCGCCCCGGTCCACAGCGCCAGGAACGTGAACATCGCCCCGGTGGGCGCGATCGCGCGGGCGACCACCGACGCCATGCGGGCATTGAAGGCCCAGCCGATCCCGGCCCAGAAGGCCATCACCAGGTACAGCAGCATCGACATCCACGCGGCGGGCACGTGGATGAAGATGATGCGGTACGCATCCCCCTGGGTGCGGTCGGTGGGTGCGACAAAGAACCCGACATACAGCCCGGCGAGCGCAAAGCCCCCGGCCAGCAGCCAGCACAGCGGCAGCAGCCGGCCCATCAGTGCGTACAGCCTGGGCGGCGAGGCGAAGGTGAACAGCCTCAAGCGAGGCGCAGGGGCGTTCATGGCCGGGGATTCTGAAGGCTGCAACAGTGGCTCACTCGGTGGAGATTCGCAAGGCGGCGGCAATGGCTGCGGGCACGCCCATCGCCGTGACGATCAACAGCGCACCCAGCACCGAAAAGTGTCCCACAGCCGACTGCCCTGCTTGCACGGTGGAGACCGCCCCGGCGCCAAAAATCAAGGCCGGCGTGGCCAGCGGCAGCACGATCAGGATGACCAGCATGCCCGCGCTGCGCAGCCCCAAGGTCAGTGCGGCGCCCAATGCACCCAGCAGGCTCAGGATCGGTGTGCCCAGCAGCAAACCACCGACCAGGGCCAGCAGCGCAGGCCCCGACAGGCCGAAGCTCAAGCCCACCAGCGGCGCGGCCAGTATCAGCGGCGCGCCCGTCAGCAGCCAGTGGGCCGTGCATTTGGCCAGCGCCAGCGCCACCGCGTTGTGGGGCGCCAGCAGCATCTGCTCCAGCGAGCCATCGGCATGGTCCAGCGCAAACAGGCTGGTGACCGACAGCATCGCCGCCAGCAGCGCGCACACCCACACCACACCCGCCCCGATGTCTTGCAGCATGCGGGGTTCGGGCCCCACGCCCAGCGGAAACAGGCTGATGGCGACGACGAAGAACGCCAACGGCAGCAACGCATCGGTGCGGCGGCGCGCTGCCAATTTGAGATCGCGCGCCACCACGGCCACCAGCACGCCCCACCACGACACGGCGGGTGGGCCCGGATGATCTTGCGCCTGGTTCATGCGGCCATGTCGGCTTCAAGGTCCAGCACGCGTGGCGGCGGGGTGCGCAGGCTCAGCGCCTGGTGGCTGGTCAGCAAGACGCAGCCGCCGGCGGCGGCGAAATCGCTGATCACGCCGTTCAGTGCCGAGACGCCCTGGGCGTCAAGTGCGTCGAAGGGCTCGTCCATCAACCACAACGGCACTGACGTGGCCAGCAGCAAGCGCGCAAGCGCGACCCGTCGGCGTTGGCCCTGGCTGAGCGTGCGCACCAATGCGTGCCGCCGCTGCGCGATGCCCATGCGCTGCAGCGCCTGCGTGAGCGTTGGCGGGTCGGCCGGCAGGCCATGCAACCGGGCCAGGAACTGCAGCGATTCCAGCGCGCTCAAGTCGTCCTTCAATCCATTGTGGTGCGCGATGTAGACAAACTGGCTGCGCTGCGCCGGCCCGGCCTCCTTGGCGCTGCGGCCCAGCACCTGGATGCTGCCGTGCGTCGGGCTGGACAGCCCAGCCAGCACACGCAACAGGCTGGTCTTGCCGCGGCCGTTGCTGCCACGCAGCCAGGTGACGGTGCCGGGCATCAAGGCAAGGTCGAGCCCGCGGATCAGCAGCCGCTCGCCGCGCTGCACTGCCAGCGCAGACGCCTGCAACACGGCCTGGCCTGAAGGGATGGGGAAAGACTGCAAGATGGGTGCGCCGGGGCGTCGCAGGCAAGGCATGGTTGGCGCTTCGGCTGCCGCAGCAACCATCGCCCGGCCGCGCTCACCAAAACCTCCAGATTTTACGGGATGCCCTGGGTGCCGGTTCACCCGCCGGTGACAACCTTCGGCCGGGCCTGTGCATGGTTGCGGCAGCCTCGGCCTGGCTGGACACAACCTGCCGGGAGGCCCGGCCTGGCGTGGCGCACGCCGGCTGCAATCGCCGCCCGCCGCAATCAGGGCCGCAGCAACCACCACCACAGGCCCGCTGCGGCGGCAGCCAGCCACAGCGCAGCGATGGCCACGCCCGCAGCCAGGCTGCGCGGGCGTGCCAGTGTGGCGGCGGCCTGGCGCCGGGCTGCGGCCAGCACCTCGGGCGGCAGCATGCGGATGACCAGCAGCAGACCCAGCGGCACCAGCAGCAGGTCATCGAGGTAGCCGAGCACCGGTACGAAGTCGGGGATCAGGTCGATCGGGCTCAGCGCGTAGGCGGCCACCAGCAAGGCCAGCAGGCGCGCCGCCCAGGGCGTGCGCGGGTCGCGGGCCGCGTGGTACACGGCCACCACATCGTGCTGGATGCGGCGAGCCCAGGCCTTGACGCGCGCCAGCCAGCCTTGGTCCGGCGGCACCTGGCCGGTCTGGCCGCTTTGGCCGGTCTGCCCGGTCACTGGTGCACCGCGCGTTCGATGGCGCGTTCGCGCAGCGTGGGTGGCGGCGGGCCGGGCGCGATGGTCGGTGGCGCCGGCGCTGGTGCCACCGGGCCTGACTCCAGCACAGTGACCGTGCCCTTGTGCACCTTCAATTCCCGCGCGCCGGGCGGGCAGAAGCTGTTGGTGTAGCTGATCTCGGTGCCGCGCTGGCATTTGCGCACCGTGCCCAGCGGCAGCGGCTGGCCTTTGCTGCGCGCGGCCACCGATGCCGGGCTGTCGTACTGCCGCGCCGAGCCGTTGTCGAACGTGATGGGCGCTGGCGGCTTGGCTGCAGGCCGGTTGATGCCACGGCCCCAGTCGCTCTGCGCCACCCGCCAGGTGATGGCGAGCATGAACAGCACCAGGATGGTGGCCGCGACGTGCTTGAGTTGCATGGCAGGCGGGTCGGATTCTGAGCGATGCAGCCCGTGCTACACCGGTTCCACCGTCACCCCCACCGACGGCGGCGCAGTGCCGCCGCCGCGGATGACGCCGCGCAGTGGCGCCACATCGCCATAGTCGCGCCCCCAGGCCAGGGTGACATGGTCTTGGCCGACCAGCACGTTGTTGGTGGGGTCCAGGGCCACCCAGCGGTGCAGCGGGCACCACACCGCCACCCAGGCGTGGCTGGCGTCGGCCCCCACCAGCCGCGGCTGGCCTTCGGGCGGGTGGGTGAGCAGGTAGCCGCTGACATAGCGGGCCGCCAGCCCCAGGCTGCGCATGGCGCCGATCATCAGGTGGGCGAAATCCTGGCACACGCCCTGCCCCTGCGCCAACGCCTGCAACGCGTTGGTGGCCACGTCGGTGCTGTGCGGCTTGTAGAGCATGCGTTGGTAGACACGGGTCGAAAGCGCCTGTGCGGCCTGCAGCAGCGGCCGGCCGGGGCAAAACAGGTCGCGCGCAAAGGCGGCGAGCTCAGGTGCGTGCGGGGAAAATTGGCTGGGCAGCATGAACTCCACCGCCTCGGGCTGGCTGGCGCCGGCGCGGTAGCGCAGCGCCGCCACCACGTCTTCCCAGGGCGGGCTGTGGGCATCGTCCAGCGGCGGGGGCGGGGTCAGCTGCACCAGGAATTGGCTGGTCACCGTCAGCCGGTCATGCACCCGTGAATGGCTGAAGCCGTGGCGCCAGTTGCCGAAGGCATCCTTGCTCTGCTGCACCGGGCTTTCAGGCAGCGGGTCGATCTGCAGCTCCCAGCGCTGCACCTGCTGCACCGCAGTGTCACGCGGGCGCAGCCAGGCGCTGTGGTGGGCCACCTCGACCGCCGCGTCATAGTCGTAGCAGGTTTCATGGGTCACCTGCAACAAGCGCGGGCCGGATGGCGGGTTCAGCGATGCCAGGGGCGCCAGGGGCGCAAACGCTGGCAGTGGCGGCGGCGGCAGCAGCGATCCGCTGTCACCCTGGCTCTGGCTCTGGCTGTCACCCTGGAATGGCAGCGGCGCCAGGTCGGCTGCGGCGGGGTGGACAGGCTCGTTCACTGCCACACCGTCCGGTCACGCGATTCCACATGCGCAAACAGGTGCCGGCTGATCTGGTCGGACAGGCCGCGCGCGCATGCACTGCAGCCGCGCAACGCGTCGATCAGCTCGGTGTGGCGGCCCTTGTCGTCTGCGCGGGCCAGCCGGGCGAGCAGCCAATCCTCCGGCAGCGCCAGATCCCGCGTGACCTGGTGCACCCAGATCGGGTCATGCCGCGCCAGCTTGCGCAGGCGGTCGCGCATGGTGCGTGCCACCCAGGCCAGGCTGCGCGGGTTGTCGGTGTCCATCGCCAGCAGGTGCAGCAGCGGCAGCACCTCGCGCCGGCCCTGGAACTGGGCGCGGTAGGTGATCACGCTGTCGAACAGGCCCAGCAGC
>JBBRJU010000222.1:0-5153 GCA_038218895.1 Burkholderiales bacterium | reverse complement strand
CACCAACCCACCAACCCACCCCGAGGCGCCTGCACCATGCCCACACCTGCACCCGTCCTGCTGATCACCGGCGCCAGCCGCGGCATCGGCGCTGCCACTGCCCGCCTGGCTGCCGCCCGCGGCTGGGACGTCGCCATCAATTACGCCCGCGATGGCGCCGCCGCTGAAACCGTGGCGGCCGACGTGCGCCGCGCAGGCCAGCGCGCCATCACCGTGGCTGCCGACGTGGCCGACGAGGCCACAGTGCTGGCGATGTTTGCCCGGGTGGATGCCGAACTCGGCCCGCTGGCCGGCCTGGTGAACAATGCCGGCATCGTGGCGATGCAGGCCCGGCTGGATGCGATGGACGTGGCCCGCTGGCAGCGCATGTGGGCCGTCAATCTGACGGGCAGCTTCTTGTGCGCCCGGGAGGCAGTGCGCCGCATGAGCCAGCGCCATGGCGGTGCCGGTGGCGCCATCGTCAACCTGGGCAGCGTGGCTGCGCGCCTCGGCTCGCCGGCCCTGTATGTGGACTATGCCGCCAGCAAGGGCGCGATCGACACCTTCACCATCGGCCTGGCGCAAGAGCTGGCGGCCGAGGGCATCCGGGTGAATGCGGTGCGCCCGGGCATCATCGACACCGACATCCATGCCGACAGCGGTGACCGTGGTCGGCCACAGGCTGCGGCCGCTGTCATCCCGATGGGCCGGGCCGGTACCGCCGACGAGATTGCGGCAGCCGTGTTGTGGCTGTTGTCGGCCGAGGCCGGTTACACCACGGGCGCGATCCTGGATGTGGCTGGCGGGCGCTGATGGGTGGGTTGCAGCGCCGAGCTGCAGGTGGTTGCTGGTTGGTTGTTGATGGTGGCTGGTAGCAGGTAGCTGGTGGTTGGTGGCTGGTGGCTGCCGCGTATTGCCGGTGCTTCGCCTGTTTGCTGCAGCCCGCCGGGGCGAAACCCGGCGCGCTGCAACGCACCGGCGAAGCACCAGCAAGCCACGCAAACAACCAGCAACCAGCAACCAGCCGCCAGATCAGAGCCCGAAGCCAGCCGGATCAGCCGCCGCTCGCCACCAGGCTGGCCACTGCGCGGTCCAGCGCGCCACTGCCCACCGGAATGCCCTGCACCAGCAGCGCTGCCTGCACCGCGCCCAGGCAACCCAGGATGGTGGCGGCGTTGCTGTCGCCCAGGTGGCCGATGCGGAAGGCCTTGCCTTGCAGCGGCCCCAGTGCGCCGGCCATGGCCACGCCGAAGCGGTCACGCGCCACCGCGCGCAGGGCGTCCACATCGGTGCCGTCCGGCACGGTGATGCAGGTGACCGAGACCGACCGGCTGGCCGGCACCTGTGCAAAAAATCCCAGGGCGCCGGCGTCGGCCCAGCCGGCCACGGCGGCCTGCACCGCGCCGGCCAGGCGCTGGTGGCGGGCCAGCACCTCGTCGAGGCCTTCCTGCTCGATCAGCTCGAAGGCTGCGGCCAGCCCGGCCAGCAGCGTCTGCGGCGGTGTGCCGCAGAACTTGCGGTAGCTCAGCGGGCTGCGGCGCAGGCGCCAGTCCCAATAAAAGCGCGGCGCCGGGTTGCGCTCGGCCACCGCCATCGCCTGGGCATCGGCCGCCAGCCAACCGATGCCCGGCGGCGTCATCAGGCCCTTCTGGCTGGCACCCAGCACCACATTGGCGCCGATCTCGGCCATCGCCACGCGGGTGCAGCCGGCCGATGCCACCGCATCGACCACCAGCAGCGCGGGGTGGCCGGTGGCATCGAGGGCGGCGCGCAGGGCAGCCATGTCGCTGGTGATGCCGCTGGCGGTGTCGGTGTGCACCGCGAACACCGCCAAGATCTGGTGGCCGGGGTCGTCGCGCAGCGCCTGCGCCACGTCGGCCGCGTCGATCGGCCAGCCCGGCCGCCAGGGCGTGCGCACCACGCGCCGGCCCAGGGCCTCGGTCTGCACTGCCCAGCTTTCGCTGAAGTGGCCGGTGCCGGGGATCAGCACCGCCGCGCCCGCCGGCAACAGGTTCTCGACCGCCGCCTCCCACGCCCCGTGGCCGTTGGTGGCGTAGAAGAACACCTCGGCATCGGGCGCGTGCAGCAGGCGGCGCAAGCCGGCCTCGCAGGCTGCGATGGTGTCGTCCACGCGCGGATCGCCCATGTCCATCGGCTGGCGGGCCATTGCATGCAGCACCTCGTCGGGCACCGGGGACGGGCCGGGCGACTGCAGGAAGCGGCGGCCAGGGATGCGGGTGGTGTGGGGCATGGGGGCGGGCTCGGGCAATGGAGATGGTGCATGCTACGGGCAAGCCGGGCGGTGGCCCGGCGCCCCGGGGCCACCGCCACTCAGCCTGCCGGGCTGTGCAGGGCGTCCAGCGGCGCGGCCAGCACCGGGCCGCCCTGGTCAATCGTGATGTGGCCGCTGGGCCGCAGCCCGGCCTGGCGCAGCAGCCCGCCCAGCACCGCCACGGCCGGGTGGGTCTGGCCGATGGCGGCCTGCACATGCGCCGGCAGGAACGCGCTGTAGACCGGCTGGCGCGGCATCAGCGTGGCCACATGGCTGCGCCAGGCCGGGCCGAAGCGTTGCGCCGCCTGCAGCGGGTCACCGCTGAAGAACCGCTGGCCCAGCCCCTGCCAGAACGGCGAGCCGCCGGCGCCGTCGCCCAGGCCCGGCAGTTCGGCGATCAGCAGGCTGCAGGCGCCGGCCAGCGGTGCCGCAGCCCGCACGCTGTCCAGTGCAGCGGCCAGCAGCGGGGCCAGCACCCGGGCCTGCGCGGCAGCGTCCAGCCCGGGCTGCCAGGCGATGTCGGCCAGCTCGCTGGCGCCGGTCAGGTCGTTGCCCAGCTGCAGCGTCTGCAGGCGGTGGAACAGGCCCAGCTCGGCCGCCGCATGCACCACGCAGCCCACGTGGTACCAGTGGCGCGGCAAGTCCAGGCCGATGGCGCGGCGCAGCCGCAGGCAGGCCTGCGGCTGGCCATCGCTGCGGCGTGCGGCCACCAGCCAGGTCTCGCTGCGGGCGCCGGGCGCTGGCAATGCACGGGCTGCCCCGGGCAGCAGCCAGGCCTGCAGCAGCGGCAGGTCGGCGCCGGTGGCCGGGCGCACCAGCAGGCTGGTCATGCGGTACCTGCCGCGTCTGCGGCGGGCGCGGTGTCCAGCAGGGCGCCCCACAGCGCATCGCCGGCCTGCCAGTGCAGGGCACTGGCAGCGGCCGGTGGCAGCGCCAGGGCAGCGCTGTCGGCCTGTGCTGCCGGCAGCAGCATGGCGCGGAAGTCAGCCTGCAAGCCGTTGGCCACCAGCTGCCAGTGCCCGCCCGGGGCCGCCGCCGGTGCGTTGTCAGTCAGCACCACCTGCAGCGCACGGCGCCGCCGCACCGTCTTCAGCAGCGCCACGCGGCCGTCGGCGGTGGGACCGCCATCAAACCGGTTGAGGTAGGTGTCGCCGTCCAGGCCCGCGTCCATCAGGATCTGGAACGGCAGTGCAGCCACCGGGTGCAGCTGGCCCAGCGCCCACTGCGCTTCTTCCGGCAGCAGCGGCACGTAGATCGGCGACTGCGGCATCAGGCCGGCGATCCAGCCCTTGTGCGTGCGCCCGCCGCCCAGGCGCTCGGCCGCCGGGTAATCGATGTCGAAGAAGCGCCGGCCCACCGCGTCCCAGAACGGGCAGACGCCGGCCGCGTTGCTCAGGCCCGGGTTTTCGGCGGCGATGCGGTCGCTGAAGCGCTCGGCCAACATCGCGATGAACAGCAGGCGCCCGCGCGACAGCAGCTGCGGCGCCAGGGTGTGGGCCAGGCTGGCATCGATGTGGAAGCCGGTGAGCAGGGTCACGCCGGTCAGGTCGTGGCACAGGTGCAGGGTGTGGATGCGGTTGCGCGCGCCCAGCTCCGCGCTGGCCTGCACGATGAATTCATTGCGGTAGCTGTAGAACCGGTCGTTGAAGCCGGCCGCCGCAGCGATGCTGCTGGTGCCCACCAGCGCGCCGCCCTGGGCGTGGTCTTCCAGCACGAACAAGTACACCTCCTCGCCACTGGCCACGTCGTCGCTGGCAAAGGCCTTGTTCGACAGCGCCAGCAGCGTGCGCAGCGCGTCACGGTCGGGCGGCAGGCTGCTGATGCCGACGGCACTGGCATGCGCCAGCGCCTCCAGTGCCGGCAGATCACGCGGCTGGGCCGGCCGCAGCAGCCAGCGGCCGCTCATGGCGACCCTTCGGCCGACGGCGTGGTCGGCCGGTCAGCAGTGCTGCGGGCCGGCGCCGCGTCGCTGCGCCAGGCTTGCACCCGGGCGCCACGTTCATCACGCGGGGTGTGGCCGAAGTGGGCGCGGTAGGCATTGCTGAAGTGCGGCCCCGATGCAAAGCCGCAGCCCAGGCCCACCTGCAGCACCGACTGGTGCGTCTGCCGCAGCAGCCGCCGCGCATGCTGCAGCCGCAGCTCCAGGTACCAGCGTGAGGGCAGGGCATCCAGGTGCTGGCGGAACAGGCGCTCCAGCTGGCGCCGCGACACACCCACCAGCCGCGCGATCTCCTCGGTGGGCAGCGGCTCGGCCAGGTTGGCCTCCATCAGCGCCAGGGCCTCGGCCAGCTTGGCCGAGCCGTTGCCCCCGGCCCCGCCCAGGCGCGCCGACACCGGCACCGCCTGGTCTTCATCGGCCGCATGCGGCTGGCGCAGGCCCAAGTGGGCCGCCAGCGCCGGCGCCAGCGCCGCGCCGTGGCGCTGTGCCAGCCAGGCGATGCAGAGGTCCCGGCTGGCCTGCTGGCCGGCGCAGCTCAGGCGCTGGCGGTCGATCTCGAAGCGGCGGCGCGACACCACCACGTCGGCATGGCGCTGGGCCAGCGGCGCGATGTGCGGCCAGTGCAGCGTGGCGCGGTGGCCGCGCAGCAGGCCGGCCTCGGCCAGCCAGGCCGCGCCGGTGCCCACACCGCCCAGCGGCCGCCCGGCGGCAGCCTGTGCCACCAGCCAGGCCAGCAGCGGCGCGTGGCGTGCATCGGTGTGGCTGGGGCCCGGCCCGTCGCTGACCACCAGCGCGGCCAGCAGCGGCGGTGCGTCGACCAGCGCCCGCACCGCCATGGCCAAGCCGCCGCCGGCCAGCACGCTGTGGCCCTGGGGCGCCAGCAGCACCGGCTCGTAGGCAGCGGCATCCAGCACCTGGTTGGCCGCATGCAGCACCTCCACCACGCCGGCCAGCGCGGCCAGG
>JBBRJU010000221.1:0-5165 GCA_038218895.1 Burkholderiales bacterium | reverse complement strand
CATCATCGACGCCATCAGGTAGCGGATGCCACTGCAGGCCTCGACCACCGACCAGCGGCCCGACGGGATGACGAACTGGTTGCCCTCGCGGAACACCGGGATGCCGCTGAAGCGGACCGCCGCCACGGTGAAGTCGGCGGTGTAGTTGATCAGCCAGGGCGTCAAGAATTCACCGAATGGCACCGCAAAGAACAAGAAACCCAGCGGAAACGCCAGCGCACGCGCCACCCGCCAGCCCAGCACCGTGGGCACGGTCAGCACCAGCATGCCCACCAGCATGAAATGCTGCAGCGCGTTGACATGCACCAGGGCGCCCAGCTCCATCCCCAGCGCCAGCACCAGCAGCAGCAGCGCCCCGGTGGGCCAGGGCTGCGGCTGCACACCGGCCAGCGGCCCGCGCAGCCGCCACACCATCCACAGGCTCAGCGGCGGCACCACGAAGGCATGGGCAAAGGTTTCGCTGCGGTTCCAGATGCCTACCATCTCCAGGCCGGCTTCTCGGTAGACCAGCAGCAGCACGATCGCCGTGGCCAACCAGGCGAAAAACGGCCCGCGCCAGACGGCGGGCATGGAAGGTGCGCGCACCATCGCCAAATTCATCACGCACTCCCAGGCGCTGCACCCGCCAGACGCTGATCCACACCCCGCACACCCGCCCCGGCGCGGCCGCCCGGCACGGCCAGGTGCCGGTCCAGCCCGGCCAGCCGCGCTGCCCAGCCATAGTGGGCCAGCACAAACTGCCGGCCGGCCGCACCCACCACACCGGCGTGGGCCGGTTCCGCCAGCACCCGTGTGATGGCGGCAACATAGTCATCAGCCGATTCGGCCGCGTGCAGGTCTGCGCCGTCGCACGCGCCAATGGCGTCGGCACAGCTGCGCGCAGCCACCACCGGCCGACCCATGGCCATGGCCTCCAGCACCTTGTTCTGCACACCGCGGGCCAGCCGCAGCGGCGCCACCACCACGGCGGCATGTTGCAGATAAGGCCGCACGTCGGGCACGGTGCCGCTGACGGCCACCGCCTCGCCCGCCAATGCGCGCACCGCCGCCGCCGGGCTGCGGCCGACGATGTGCAGGCGCAAACCCGGCCAGCGCTGGCGCAGTGCCGGCAGCATGTCGTGCACAAACCAGGTCACCGCATCGATGTTGGGCCAGTAGTCCATGGCGCCGGTGAACACCACCGCCTGCTCGCCCGGTGCATAGGGCGACGCCAAGCCCGGTTGCGGCATGAAGAACTCTGCATCCACGCCGTTGCACAAGGCATCCACCCGGCCGGCGCACTCGGGCGCAAGCCGGTTGAACAATGCCACCTCGTTGTCGGTGACCAGAAAGCTGCGCTGCGCGCGGGCCACCACCGCCCGCTCGTAGGCCAGCAGGCGCTCGCCCTCACGGCGGTACAGCCATGACATCGGCCAGGCGTGCCGCTGGGCATAGACGGTCCACTTGGCCGAATCGACATCCACCAGATCGACCAGCAGCGGCACGCTGCTTGCGGCACCGGCGTGAATGTCGGTGTGATGGTTGGCGCGAATGTCGGCGTACTGCGCCATCGACGATGAGAACACCAGCGTGGCGTCGATTGTCTGGCTGGCCAGCGTGCGCTGCACCCAGGCACGCAGGGCGTTGCTGGCGTAGTAGCGCAAGGTCAACGGCTCGCCGGTCAGCAGTGCCAGCAGGCTGCTCACCTTGGCGATGCGTAAATCCAGCCGAATGGCGCACAGGTCGGTGCACATGCTGCGCAAGGCCGGCAGGTGCTGCACATCGTCCGGGTCATCGATGAAGGTGCCGACGAACACCTCGTGGCCCTGCGCCATCAGGTGCTTGAGCAAGTGGTACGAGCGCACCTTGTCACCCTTGTTGGGTGGGTAGGGCATGCGGTGCACCAGGTAGAGCAGCTTGGCCATGCGGGCTGTCAACCCAGGCTGCGCACGATGAACGGGCCCAGCCAGTTGGCCACGCCGATCGGCAGCTTGCGCCAGGTCTTGATCAACAACTTGTACTTGGGATTGTTCGGGTTGTTCTGGGGCACGGCGTCGCGCTTGTACAGGCAGTACTCGTAGTGCAGCGGCGTGGGCTCGAAGCCCCAGTTCTTTTTGAAGCTGTAGGAGCCGGTGCCTTGTTTGCTGCGGCCGTAGTCGAACACCTTCAGCCCGCGGGCGCAGGCACGGCGCATCAGTTCCCAGTACTTGAAGTCGTTGCCGGCCAGGTCGCGTGCGGCCTCGTCGTCGCCGGCATAAAAGGGCAGCACTTCATCACGCCAGTAGAAGCTGAGCACCGACGACACCGGTTTGCCGTCGGCATTCACCACCGTCAGCACCTCGCAATCGGGGCCGAACTCGTCGCGCAGTGCCTGGAACCAGGCCTTGGGCATCGCCGGCGTGCCGTGGCGGTGCACATTGTGTGCGTACAGCGCAAAAAACCGGTCCACGCCAGGGTCGATTTCGCTGCGCAGCCCGTTCTTGATGCCCTTGCGCACCATCGCCCGCTGCTTGCGCGGGATGGCCAGCATGTTGGCTTCTTCTTCCGGCAAGATGGCCTTGCGGAAGGTGACGTACAACTCCTGCTGCGGCCAGTCGGCATGGCGCCGGGCGTGCAAGTGGCGCAACTCCAGGTGCTCGGCGCCCAGTTGCCGGGCGATGCGCTGGGCCTCGCCTTCAAGTGCCAGTGCGGTGGCGTCGTCATCAGCCACCACACCGCCGTACACCACGAAGGGCAGCGACGTCAGTGCATGGCCGAACAGCTTGCTCTTGACCTGCGCCAAGGGCAGCACCCCCGTGATGCGGCCATCTTGCTCGGCATACAGAAACTGCGTGGCATGGCGGTACACACCGCCGATCACCTGCTGCCAGCCGGCGCGGTGGAAGAAGGTGGCCTGCGGGTGCGCCAGCACATAAGCGTCCCAGCGTGCGGCCACGGTCTTGTCCTGCCAGGGCAGGCGCTTGATCTGCATCGCGGGCACGCTCGGCGTCAGTGGGGGGCTGCGGGCGGAACCGCCATGCCCGCCGGCTGGCGCAGGAAGATGTGGTCCATGCGGCCCCACGCAAAATCACGCAGCAGTGCACCCAGGCGCTGTTCGGTGCGGCCGATGTTCACGTAGTGCCTGAAGCGTGTCTTCAGGTTGATGCCGGCCACACGCGGCTGCCCGGCGTCGATCTCCCAGGGGTGGAAGTAGAAAATCGCGGGCGCCTTGTCCTCACGGTTGACGCGGCCGATCATCCAGCGTGACAGCGCGTACGGAAACAGCCGGAACCAGCCGCCGCCGCTGGACGGCAGGTTGCGCTGGCCCAGGCGCACGGTGGTGATCGGGATCTCGATCAGCCCGTCGCGGATGGCATGCGCGAAGCGCGGCGCATCAGGCATGCCGTAGTGGTCATGCTTGATCGGGTAGATGCTGGAGCTGTAGCGGTAACCGGCCTGCTGCAGGCAATCAAACGCCCACAGATTGCCTTCACCGATGGAAAAACTGGGCGCGCGGTAGCCTTGCACCGCCACGCCGCCCACGTCTTCCAGCAGCTGCCGGGCGCGCACGATGTCTTGGGTGAACGCCTCGCGGCTGAGGTCGCTGGCACGCTCATGGCCATAACCGTGGCTGGCCAGCTCATGGCCCTGCGCCACGATGCTGCGCACCAGTTGCGGGTAGCGCTGCGCCACCCAGCCCAAGGTGAAGAAGGTGGCCCGGGTGTCGTGGCGGGCCAGCAGCGCCAGGATGCGGTCGACATTGCGCTCGACGCGGCACTCGATGCTGTCCCACTGGCTGCGGCGGATGTACGGCGCCATCGCCGAGACCTGGAAATAGTCTTCCACGTCGATGGTCAGGGCGTTTGTGATGCGGGCAGGGTCGGCCATCGGCGGTGCAGGGGTCGGTGGTCGCGGGTTGGTCAGGTCAGGTCAGGTCAGGTCAGGTCGGGTCAGGTCAGGTCGAGTCAGGTCAGGGCAGCGCAGGTCGACGACAGCCGGCGCTCAAGGCGCACCGGCGCGCAGCCACTGCCACAGGTCGGCCGCAATGCGGTCGGCGGCATGGCCGTCCCAGTATTCAGGCACACGGCCGCGCTTGCCTTCACCGCGCAAGATCTCGGACACGCCGTTCAGGATGGCCGTGCGGTCACGGCCCACCAGGGTGTTGGTGCCTTGCTCGGCGGTGATCGGGCGCTCGGTGTTCTCGCGCAGCGTCAAGCAGGGCACGCCCAAGGCGGTGGTCTCTTCTTGCAGGCCGCCGGAATCGGTGAGCACCAGCGTGGCGTCCCGCATCAGGCCCAGCATCTCCAGATAGCCCTGCGGCGGCAGCAGCGCCATGCGCTGCGCATCGATCAGGCCCGCCAGGCCGAAACGGTCGATGTTGTTGCGGGTGCGCGGGTGCAGCGCAAACACCAGCGGCAGCTGGGATGCCACCTCGCCCAGCACGCGCAGCAGCGCACGCAGGGTGTCGGCGTCGTCCACATTCGATGGCCGATGCAGCGTGACCACGCCATAGCCCTTCGGATGGTCGATCAGCGCAGGGTCGATGCCATGGGCCTGCAGCGTGTCGGCCACCGGCCTGGCCTTGGGGGTGTTGGTCACCAGCGAATCGATCATCACGTTGCCGGCGAAACACACCCGCTCGGCAGCGATGCCTTCACGCTGCAGGTTGTCGAGCGCGCTGCGCTCGGTGGTGTAGAGGCGGTCGGCCACCTGGTCGGTGAGCACGCGGTTGATTTCTTCGGGCATCTTGCGGTCCCAGCTGCGCAAGCCGGCTTCCACATGCACCACGGGCACACCCTTCTTCACCGCCACCAGGGTGCAGGCCAGCGTGGAATTCACGTCGCCGACGACCAGCACACAGGCGGGCTGGTGCGCGTCCAGCGCAGGCTCGAAGCGCTTCATCACCTCGGCTGTCTGCACCGCGTGGCTGCCTGAGCCCACCTCCAGGTTCAGATCAGGCAGCGGCAGCCCCAGGTCGTCGAACAGCTGGTGGCTCATGCCCTGGTCGTAGTGCTGACCGGTGTGCACCAGCAGCGCCGGCAGCGCAGGCTGGTGCGCCGCCAGCGCACGCAGGATAGGCGCCATCTTCATGAAATTGGGCCGGGCACCCACGACGCACATCACGGCACCTGTGCGCGGGCGTGCCGCATCGGCGGGCTGGTTCATCACTTCGGTCCTTCGTCGGGCGGTTTTGTCACTGCGGCCAC
>JBBRJU010000220.1:0-5200 GCA_038218895.1 Burkholderiales bacterium | reverse complement strand
GCCTTCTCGAAGATCATCGCCAGCGTGCGGTCGGCCAGCGGCTGGTAGCGCTCGTAGTTCTTGAAGCGCGTCTTGATGGTGCGCGCGCGGTCGAACAGGTAGGCGTACTCCTCGGCGCGCAGGTCCTTGAACTGCAGATAGTGCTTCATCAGGCCCAACCCCGGCTTCATGGTCAGGGTTGGGCCAGGAAGGTGCGCACCAGCGGCACCAGGATGGCCACCATCTCGTCGGCCTCGGCCGCGCTCAGGATCAGCGGCGGCACCAGGCGGATCACGCTGTCGGCCGTCACGCTCAGCAGCAAGCCGGCCTCGGCTGCCTGCCCCAGCAGCGCGCCGCAGGGGCGGGCTAGCTCGATGCCGACCATCAGCCCCTGGCCGCGGATCTCCACCACGCCGGCCACGCCGCGCAGACCTTCGGCCAGCCCGGCGTGCAGGCGCGCACCCACGGCGGCGGCGTTGGCCATCACACCGTCTTCTTCCATGATGCGCAGTGTCTCGATGCCCGCGCGCATGGACAGCGGGTTGCCGCCGAAGGTGGTGCCGTGGTTGCCGGGCTGCAGCACCTGCGCTGCGCGCGGCCCGGCCACAATCGCGCCGATGGGCACGCCAGAGCCCAGGCCTTTGGCCAGTGGCATCACATCGGGCAGGATGCCGGCCCACTGGTGGGCAAACCACTTGCCGATGCGGCCGATGCCGCACTGCACCTCGTCGAGCATCAGCAGCCAGTCTTGTTCGTCGCAGATGGCGCGCAGGCCCTGCAGGATGTCGATGCGGGTGGGGTGCACGCCACCTTCACCCTGGATCGTCTCCAGGAACACCGCCACCACGTTCGGGTTGGTGCGGGCCACCTCGCGCACGGCATCCAGGTTGTTCAGCGGCACCCGCACGAAGCCCTCGACCAGCGGGCCGAAGCCGGCCTGGATCCTGGGGTTGCCGGTGGCCGACAGCGTTGCGATCGACCGGCCATGAAAGGCCTTCTCGTAGACGATGATTTCCGGGCGCTCGATGCCTTTGTCATGGCCGAACTTGCGCGCGATCTTCAGCGCACCCTCGTTGGCCTCCAGGCCGGTGGAGCAGAAGAACACCGCGTCCAGCCCGGACAGCTCGCACAGCTTGGCGGCCAGGGTTTCCTGCATCGGCGCGGCGTAGTAGTTGCTGCAATGGATGAGCTTGGCCACCTGGTCCTGCAGTGCCGGCACCAGCTTGGGGTGGCCATGGCCCAGGGTGTTGACGGCAATGCCGCCCAGGCCGTCCAGGTACTGTCGGCCGTCGGTGTCCCAGACGCGGCAGCCTCGGCCATGGGACAGCGCAAAGGGCAGTCGGCCGTAGGTGTTCATCACGTGGGAGGTCATTGCAGGGCTCCGGAAAGACGACAGATCAACGAAAAAGCCGGCGTGTTTTTCGCATGGTTCCCACCATGGCGACGCGCCGGCCAGGACCTCGATTCTAAAGCGGCAGCGCGCCGATGCCGATACATCAGAATCGTTTGGCGTCAAGGGGCCATCATGTTTGCTGCACCGCAGCACTTCCACGGCACAATACTGGTTTTCCCGGCGGCAGAACCGGTGCCGGTGCAGCGTGTATTGCGCCCGGTGGCGCTGCCGATCGGGCCACGCGAACCTGCCCCATCCTCCTCGGCACGCATGGCGACTGCCCCCAAACCGCGCGAATTCTTCATCCAGGGTGTCACCAAGGGCGGCAAGACCTTTCGGCCCAGTGATTGGTCCGAGCGCCTGGCCGGGGCCTTGTCGAGCTTTCAGCCCAGGCGCGGGCAGCACGGCAGTGGCATCGGCGCGCACATCGGCTATTCACCGTACTGCGTGCCGCGGGTGATCGGCGGCATCAAGTGCGTCATCGTCAATGAAGCGCTGCGCGACCTGGAGCCGATGGCCTGGGACTTCGTGATGCACTTTGCCCGCGACAACGACCTGCAGGTGGTCGAGGCTTGCCTGGTGCCTGAGCCGTCCCATACCGGCTGAACGGCCGAACCCAGGCGCAAAAAAGCCCGCAATTGCGGGCTTTTTCCGGGGCCTGGTCGCTTCAGGCGGCGGGCGCAGCCGAAGCAGACAGCGCCTTGATCTTGGCGGACAAGCGGCTCTTGTGGCGTGCCGCCTTGTTCTTGTGGAAGATGCCTTTGTCGGCGACCGAATCGATCACGCTCTGGGCGGTCTTGAACAGGGTTGCGGGGGCGGCCGTGTCACCACCAGTGGCAGCTTTGTCCAGGGCTTTCTGCACGTTCTTCACCACGGTGCGGAATTTCGAACGCAGCGATGTGTTGGCGGCGTTGATCCTCTCGTCCTGGCGGACACGCTTGCGGCCTGAGGCCAGACGAACGGTTTTATTCTTGACTTTGGAAGCGGTGGCCATGCTGGTGAGAATCCTGTGTCGTAGGCGGTAGCTTGATCTGCATACCTGGCAGGCGGCTCGATCGGTTGTTGCAACGCAATCGCCATGCCGGGCAAAGACCACGAGTATAGCAGCGCGCAATGTGGCCAGCCAACTGCCTGGTGCCGGCTTCCTATAATGTGGAATGGAACCTTCGGGGCAGCCACGCTGGCGGCCTGGGCCACACCTGGCCCGCAACGCTGCCCGCCACCTCGACCGCATGAATCTCTTCAAGGCCGCCTTCTCAGTTTCTGCCCTCACGCTGCTGTCGCGCATCACCGGCTTGGTGCGCGAGCAGATCGGCGCCGCACTGTTCGGCACCTCGGCGATGATGGACGCGTTCCAGATCGCCTTCCGCATCCCCAACCTGTTGCGCCGGCTGTTTGCCGAAGGCGCCTTCTCGCAGGCCTTCGTGCCCTTGCTGGCTGCCACCCGGGCGACCGAAGGCGACGCTGCAACGCGGGATCTGATCAACGCCGTGGGCACGGTGCTGGCCTGGGCGCTGCTGGTGGTCTGCGCGCTGGGCATCGTCGGCGCGCCGGTGCTGGTGTGGCTGCTGGCCTCCGGTTTCGACGCCGCCACCGAGAACGTGGCAGTGCAGTTGACGCGTTGGATGTTCCCCTACATCGGCTTCATGTCGATGGTGGCACTGGCATCGGGCGTGCTCAACACCTGGCGGCGCTTTGCGGTGCCCGCATTCACCCCGGTGCTGCTGAACGTCAGCGTGATCGCTGCGGCGCTGCTGCTGGTGCCGCAGTTGCGGGCGCATGGTGTGGAGCCCATCTACGCCCTGGCTGCCGGGGTGATGCTGGGCGGGGTGCTGCAGCTGGCCATCCAGGTGCCGGCGCTGCTGCAGATCGGCATGCTGCCGCGCCTGGGGCTGTCGCTGGCGCGGCTGCGCATGGCCTGGCACCACCCGGGCGTGCGGCAGATCCTGGCCAAGATGGGCCCCGCGCTGGTGGGGGTGTCGGTGGCGCAGATTTCGCTGATGATCAATTCGCAGATCGCCAGCCACATGGGCACCGGCGCGGTGTCCACGCTGGTGTATGCCGACCGCCTGATGGAGTTGCCCACCGCGCTGCTGGGCGTGGCGCTCAGCGTGGTGCTGACGCCGCAGATGTCGGCCGCACGCGCCCAGGGCGACATGGTGGCCTATTCCGGCTTGCTGGATTGGGGTCTGCGCCTGGTGCTGCTGCTGGCGCTGCCCTGTGCAGTGGCGCTGGCGGTGTTTGCACAGCCGATGGTGGCGGTGCTGTTCCACCGCGGCGCGTTCGATGCCAATGCGGTGGCCATGACCACGCTGGCGGTGATGGGCTACGGCGCCGGCGTGATCGGCCTGGTGGGTGTGAAGGTGGCCGCGCCTGCCTACTATGCCCAGCAGGACACGGCCACGCCGATGCGGGTGGCCATCGGTGCGCTGGTGCTCACCCAGGTGCTCAATGCGGCGCTGATCGGTGGCCTGGGCATGGGCGTGGCGGCGCTGGCGCTGTCGATCGGCCTGGCCGCCAATGCCAACGCTGCGGTCCTGGTCTGGGGCCTGAAGCGCCGCGGCAGCTACCTGCCGGCCGCTGGCTGGGCTGCCTTTGCGCTGAAGGTTGCGGCCGCCAGCGCGGTGATGGGCGCTGGCATGGCCTGGGCGGCGCGCCACTTCGACTGGCTGGCCATGGGCGCCCACGAACTGCAGCGCGCAGGTGCCATGGCGCTGACGCTGGGCGTGTCGGCGCTGCTGTACTTCGGTGTGCTGGCGTTGCTGGGCGTGCCCTTGCGCAGCCTTGCGCGCAGGTATTGACAGCCCGGTGCAGGGCCTAGACTCGCGGCCATGAAGCATCTGCAACTCGCCGCAGCCACCCAGCTGGCGTACTTCGCCAGCCTGGTGGCCGAGGACGCCGGCTTTGCCTTGCTGGAGGCAGCCATCTGCGTGGCCCAGGACGACCAGCCCGCACTCGACCCGCAAGCCGTGCTGGGCGAGATCGACCGCCTGGCCGGCAAGCTGCGTGCGCGGCTGCCAGCCGACGCTGCGCCGCTGCGCCGGCTGCGGGCGCTGAACCAGTATTTCTTCGTCGAGCTGGGCTTCGCGGGCAACCTGAACAATTTCTACGATCGCCGCAACAGCCATGTCCATGAGGTGCTGTCCACCCGGCGCGGCATCCCCATCACGCTGGCGCTGATCTACACCGAGCTGGCCGGCCAGCTGGGGCTGAACGCGCAGGGCGTGTCGTTTCCAGGGCACTTTCTCATCAAGCTGCGCATGCCGCAGGGCGAAGTGGTGATCGACCCGTTCAACGGCCGTTCGCTGTCGCGCGAGGCGCTGGACGAGCGCCTCGCGCCTTACCGCGCCCGCCACGGCCTGGATGGAGATTTCGAGACGCCTTTGGGCCTGTTCCTGCAGGCCGCGCCGCCGCGCGACATCCTGGCTCGTCTGCTGCACAACCTGAAGGAAATCCACCGCAGCAACGAAGACTGGCCGCGCCTGCTGGCACTGCAGCAGCGCCTGGTGGTATTGCTGCCGCAGGCAGCAGAAGAGCGGCGTGACCGCGGCCTCACCTGGGCCGCGCTGGGCCGCCCGGCCGAGGCCGCCGACGATCTGGCCGCCTATCTGGCCGCCCGCCCCGACGCCGGCGACGCCCCCGCGCTGCGTGAGCGGCTGTCTGAACTGCGCCGCGATGGTGCGTCGCGGTTGCATTGACGCCGGCTTCTACAATCGCCGGTTTGGCCGCAGGCTGCTGCGGTCGCTGCCGGTGCCCGCCGTGCCCGCCCAGGCCCGCCCTGCAGATGACACAGTCGCCTTCCCAACGCCAAACGCTCACCAGGATCGC
>JBBRJU010000219.1:0-5210 GCA_038218895.1 Burkholderiales bacterium | reverse complement strand
CGCGACATGGGCACCCTGGTGCATGACGAAGGCGTGAACAGCTTCAAGCACTTCATGGCCTACAAGAACGCCATCATGTGCGACGACGAGACGCTGGTGAACAGCTTCCGCCGCGCACTGGAGCTGGGCGCCATGCCCACGGTGCATGCCGAGAACGGCGAGCTGGTGTAACTGCTGCAGGCCGAGATGAAGGCCAAGGGCATCGTCGGCCCCGAGGCCCACCCGCTGAGCCGCCCGCCGGCAGTGGAGGCCGAGGCGGCGCAGCGTGCCATCGCCATTGCCGACGTGCTGAACGTGCCGATCTACGTGGTGCATGTGAGTTGCGCCGAGAGCGCCGCCGCCATCGCCACCGCCCGCGCCCGCGGCCAGCGGGTGTACGGCGAGGTGCTGGCCGGCCACCTGGTGCTCGACGACAGCGTCTACCGCAACCCGTCTTTCGAATTCGCCGCCGGGCATGTGATGAGCCCGCCCTTCCGCGCCAAGGGCCACAGCGACATGCTGTGGCGCGGCCTGCAGTCGGGGCAGTTGCACACCACGGCGACAGACCACTGCACCTTCTGCGCCGAGCAGAAGGCCGCCGGCCGCAACGACTTCAGCCTGATCCCCAATGGCTGCGGCGGTGTGGAAGAGCGCATGGCCGTGCTGTGGCATGAAGGCGTGGGCGGCGGCCGGCTGACGCCGAGCGAGTTCGTCGCCGTCACGTCGGCCAACGCGGCCAGGCTGTTCAACATCTACCCGAAGAAGGGCTGCATCGCGGTGGGCGCCGACGCCGACATCGTGCTGTGGGACGCGCAGGCCACCAGGACCCTGTCGGTCAAGACACAGCGGAGCCTGGGCGACTTCAACATCTTCGAAGGCCGCACCGTGCAGGGCCAGCCCACCCACACGCTGAGCCGCGGGGTGGTGGTGTATGCCGACGGCGACCTGCGCGCGGTGCGCGGTGCCGGCCAGTATGTGAGGCGGCCGCCGTTTGCGCCGCAGTTCGCGCCGCTGGCGCGCAAGGCGGTGCTGGAAGCGCCAGTGGCCGTTGAGCGCTAACGTTCACATTCAGCAAGGAGCACGTCATGGACATGAAAGTCACCCCCCTCCCCGAGAAGATCGCCGGCCTGCGTGTCAACAGCCAGCGCCTGTGGGACAGCCTGATGGAGCTGGCCCAGATCGGTGCCACCCCCAAGGGCGGCGTCTGCCGCCTGACGCTGACCGACCTGGACAAGCAGGGCCGCGACCTGGTCAGCCGCTGGGCCAAGGAAGCCGGCATGCGCATCTCCATCGACAAGATCGGCAATGGCTTCCTGCGCCGGCCTGGCCGCGACAACAGCCTGCCGCCAGTGATGACCGGCAGCCACATCGACACCCAGCCCACCGGCGGCAAGTTCGACGGCAACTACGGTGTGCTGGCCGGCATCGAGGTGGTGCGCACACTGAACGACGCCGGCATCACCACCGAGGCGCCGATCGAGGTGGCCTGGTGGACCAATGAAGAGGGCTCGCGCTTTGTGCCGGTGATGATGGGCAGCGGCGTGTTTGCCAAGGCCTTCACGCTGGAGCACGCCTATGCCGCCACCGACACCGACGGCAAGACGGTCAAAGGCGAGCTGGAACGCATCGGCTACATCGGTGATGAAGAACCAGGCGACCACCCCATCGGCAGCTACTTCGAAACCCACATCGAGCAAGGCCCGGTGCTGGAAGACCACGACATCACCATCGGCGTGGTCACCGGCGTGCTGGGCATCCGCTGGTATGACTGCGTGGTCACCGGCATGGAAGCCCACGCCGGCCCCACGCCGATGGCCCTGCGCAAGGATGCGCTGCAGGTGGCTGCCGCGCTGATGCAGGAAGTGGTGGCCTGCGCCCACCGCCACCCACCGCACGGCAGGGGCACGGTAGGCATGGTCAACGTGCACCCCAACAGCCGCAACGTGATCCCCGGCCGGGTGAAGTTCAGCATCGACCTGCGCAACGCCAGCGATGCGCTGTGCGAGGCGATGGACGCCGACATCCGCGCGGTGGCCGCCAGGCTCAGCGCCGACAGCGGCCTGCCGATCGAGATCACGCCGGTGTCGGCCTACCCGGCCCAGGTGTTCCACGACGATTGCGTCAGCGCCGTGGCGCGCGCAGCCGAGAAGCTGGGCTACAGCAACATGCCGGTGGTCAGCGGCGCCGGGCATGACGCGGTGTACATGGCGCGCCTGGCGCCGGCCGGCATGATCTTCATCCCCTGCAAGGACGGCATCAGCCACAACGAGATCGAAGACGCCCAACCCGAGCACATCGCCGCTGGCTGCAACGTGCTGCTGCATGCGATGCTGGAACGGGCTGGGGTGGTGGGCAACTGAGCCAACGCGAGAATCTTCTCACGACAGTCTGTCCGTCAGTTCGCGATCAGCCCGCTGCGGCGGGCTTTTTGATGGACGGACGGCCATTGGTGCCACCGCAATAAATCTTTTCAAGAATCTTCTCATAATGGCGCCATGCGCGCCCCTGACACCAACGTCCGCGACCGCCTGCCCGGTCTGATGCGGCGCCTTGGGCCGGCCAGCGCCACCGTGCTGGCGGCAGCGCTGGGCATCAGCGTGGCCACGCTGCACCGGCTGCTGCAGGAGCGGGCAGGCGAGGTGTTGTCGGCTGGGCAAGCACGCCGCAGCCGCCATGCCCTGCGCCGCCAGCTGCGCACGGGCGGCAGCACGCTGCCCCTGGCCACCATCGACGCCCAGGGCCGCGCGCATGACGCCGGGCAGCTGGTGCTGGTGCAGCCAGAGAGCTGCTGGCTGCCGTTGGCCGGGACGCCCTGGCCGCTGCCAGACCCAGCTGCTACCGCCGCGCGCGACCCCATGATGGATGCCGCCCGCGACGGCTGGTGGCCCGGCCTGCCCTATCCCCTGCAAGACCTGCGGCCACAGGGCTACCTGGGCCGGCAGCTGGCCCGCACCGGCCACGCCGCCTGGGGCGTGTCGCCCGACCCGCAGCGCTGGAGCGACGACGACGTGCTGCATGTGCTCGCCCAAACCGGCAGCGACGGCCCCGGCGACATGGTCATCGGCGAGCAAGCCTTTACCCGCTGGCAGGCGCAGCGGCTGGCACCGGCCGACCTGCTGGCGTCCGCCGCGCTGGGCCCGGCCTATGCCGCGCTGGCCGCGCAGGCCGTGGCGGCGGGCGTGGCGGGCTCCAGCGCTGCGGGTGAATTCCCCAAGTTTCCAGCGCTGCGCGAGCGCGCCGGCGCCTACACGCCGCATGTGCTGGTGAAGTTTTCTGGCGCAGGCGGGTCGGCGGCCGAACAGCGCTGGGGCGACCTGCTGGTGTGCGAGCACCTGGCCTTGCAGGCGCTGGCCGGCCTGCCCGGCGTGGCTGCGGCGCGCAGCGCCATCGTGCAGCACGCCGGCCGCACCTTTCTGGAAGTGGAGCGCTTCGACCGGCACGGCCTGTGGGGCCGCAGCCCGCTGGTGAGTCTGGCCACCCTGGACGGAACTTTTCTGGGCCAGGGCAGCGGCGACTGGCCGCGCCTGGCAGCAGCGTTGGGCGCATTGGGGATGCTGGACGCCGCTGCCCAGCCCGCCATTGCCCAGCTGTGGTGGTTCGGCCGTCTGATCGCCAACACCGACATGCACACCGGCAACCTCAGCTTTCAACCGTTGCAGCAGGTGCAGCCCTTGGACAAGCGCGGTTTGGCAGCCGCCGGCCCGCTGGCGCTGGCACCGGCCTACGACATGCTGCCGATGGCCTACGCCCCGCTGCCCGGCGGCGAGGTGCCACCCTGCGCCTTCGATCCTGCACTGCCACCGCCAGCGCAACGCGCCGCGTGGCGGGCTGCGTGCGTCGCGGCGATCGGCTTCTGGACACGCGCCGCCGCCGACAGCCGCATCAGCGACGGCTTCCGCACCACCGCCGCCACCAACGCGCACACCCTGGCGGGCCTGGCCGATCGGATTTGAGGGGGGCCTGTGCCCGCACCCCTGACCTGCGTGGTGGATCGGCCGTTTGGCCGATCGTGCGGAAAACTGCCGTCCTCAGCATCGATTGCAAATCCTGATCACAGCCCAACCGGTGCCCCATGCGACGCCTTGCATTCCTTCCTCCGGTCCTGGCGATGTGTGCGGGTGCTGCGCCAGCGCACCAGGCGCCGTTCACCGCCCGCAACGCCGCAACTGGCGGGGACAGCGCCAGCGCCAGCGGCAGTTTTTCCGGCAGGTTGATGGGTGCCACCGACGCCAGCGGCAATGGGCGTGGATGCATCGGTATCCGGGCTTTCGCCAGTTCCACCGCGTCGCGTCTTACCCGGGCCTTCATCGACCCCGCCCTCACGATCGACGCCAGCGACCCGGCCACCCACCCCGAAGCCACGCGCACGCTGCCGGAGGGCGTCGGCAATGCCATCACCGCCGTGCCCGAGCCGCAAGCCCTGCTGCTGATGCTGGCCGGCCTGGGTGTGCTGGCGCTGCGCCGCCGGGCGGCCTGAGCGCGCTCGGCTACCGGGGCGAATGAGGCACCACCGGCACCAGCATCACCGGCATTTCGCCGCCTGGGCAACCGGGCGCGGCACTGGCGGCGCCGGGCGGGCAGTCCAGCAGGCGCTTGGCGTCGGCCCGCGCCGCCTTGGCACCCATCAACAGTTGGTGTGGCCGCAGCATCAGCGCGGCGATGGCACACACGGTGGCTGCGGCCAGCAAGGCCAGCAGCACCCGCCGGCGCAGGTTGCCCGGGCGGTAGGGGTCGGGTGCCCGCCCGCCCTGCAACTCGGTTGGCGACTTGGCCAAGAGCAGATGAAGGTGCAGACGGCCCGGCCTTTACACCGGGAACAGCCGCGCGCCTGAATCCACCGGCAGCACCTCGCCGCTGGTCTTGAGCGCGTCCACGCCGAGGTACCAGGCGGCGCGGGCGATGTCCTCGGGCTGGATGATCTCGGCCAGCGCGGCGCGGTCCTTGTAGGCCTGCGCGGCGGCGGCATAGCGCTCGGCGCCCATGCCGTTCTGCAGCCAGGTGGTTTCCACGAAGCCCGGCGCGATGGCGTTGACCCGCACATCGGGCCCTAGCGCGCGGGCCAGCGACAGGGTCAGCGTGTTGAGCGCGCCCTTGCTGGCGGCATAGGCCAGCGACGAGCCGGCGCCGGTGCTGGCCGCGACCGACGACATGTTGACCACTGCCGTGGGCGGGTGCTTCTTCAGCAGCGGGGTGAAGGCGCGCACCGCCTGGAAGGCGCCCACCACGTTGAC
>JBBRJU010000218.1:0-5272 GCA_038218895.1 Burkholderiales bacterium | reverse complement strand
GTGAGGTTGTCTTCCTGCATTATGACGATTTTGTTGCACCTGCGCGGCGCTGCACCCCAACCATTTCCTTGAGCAAAGTGAAATTTGCGCCGAAACGAAGAAGGGACTGGTACGAGGTATACCGCTCCCCGCAGCGGACGTCACCCTGCTTTGTACGAACTGTTTAATAAGATGGGGCCGCGCCTTGATACAGCAATAGCCAACCCCGACGCCCGCAGTGCTGCGCCCGCCGGTGGCCGCTGCCGCGCCGCTGCAGGCCATCGACTGGCAGCGCTTCGCCCAGCCGGTGGCCGCTGCCGAGCCGGCGGCCACCAGCGCTCCACAAGCTGGTGCGGCTGGCTCGGTGCGTGTGCGCACGCCGCTGCTCGACCGGCTGGTCAACCAGGCCGGCGAGGTCAGCATCGCCCGCGCGCGCATCGAATCCGACGTGCACCAGATCAAGAGCGCGCTCGGCGACCTGACCGACAACCTCGAGCGCCTGCGCGCCCAGCTGCGCGACATCGAGCTGCAGGCCGAAACCCAGATCGACACCCGCATGGAAGCCGCCCGCGCTGCGGCGCAGGATTTCGACCCGCTGGAGATGGACCGCTTCACCCGCTTCCAGGAGCTGACGCGGATGATGGCCGAATCGGTGGCCGACGTGGCCACGGTGCAGCGCGGACTGCAGCGCACGTTGCAGTCCACCGAAGACGCCCTGGCCCACCAGGCGCGCATGAACCGCGACATGCAGGACGACCTGCTGCGCACCCGCATGGTCGAGTTCGAAGGCCTGTCCGAGCGCTTCTACCGCGTCGTGCGCCAGGCCGCCAAGGAGACCGGCAAGCCGGTGCGGCTGGACATCCTGGGCGGCGGGGTCGAGATCGACCGCGGCGTGCTCGACCGCATGACGCCGGCGTTTGAACACCTGCTGCGCAACAGCGTGGTGCACGGCATCGAGCCGGCCGCCGAGCGTGCCAGGGCTGGCAAGGACAGCACCGGCACCATCACCCTGGCCGTCAGCCAGGTGGGCAACGAGGTGGGCGTGGAAGTGCGCGACGACGGCGCCGGCCTGAACCTGCCGCGCATCCTGGCGCGTGGCCGCATGCTGGGACTGGTGGCGGCCGATGCCCAGCCCGGTGACGCGGCACTGGCCAACCTGATCTTCGAGCCCGGCTTCAGCACCGCCGAAACCCTGACCGGGCTGGCTGGCCGCGGCGTCGGCATGGATGTGGTGCGCACCGATGTCAACGCGATGGGCGGGCGCATCGAGACTGCCAGCGCGCCTGGCCTGGGCACCAGCTTCCGGCTGGTGCTGCCGCTGACTACCGCCGTCACCCAGGTGGTGATGCTGCGCTGCGGCGTGCGGGCGTTTGCGGTGCCGTCCACGCTGATCGAGATCGTGCGCCGCATCAAGTTGCCCGAGCTGGCCCAGGCTTATTTGACCGGCGGCTTCAGCGAAAGTGGCCAGCTGCTGCCGTTCTTCTGGCTCGACAGCCTGCTGGGCGGCTCGGCGCGTGGCATCGCCGGTGACCGCAGCGCAACCGTGGTGGTGGTTCGCAGCGCCCAGCAGCGGGTGGTGCTGCATGTGGACGAGGTGCTCGGCAACCAGGAAGTGGTGGTCAAGAACCTGGGCCCGCAGCTCGCGCGCGTGCCTGGCCTGGTCGGCATGACGCTGTTGCCGTCGGGCCTGCCGGCGCTGATCTACAACCCGGTGGCACTGGCCACGCTGTACGGTGCGGCGGCACGCGCTGCCACCGTGGCCGCGCTGGGTGGTGCCGGCAGCAGCCCGGCCGAGGCCGCGCAGCTGCAGCCACGCGCACCGCTGGTGCTGGTGGTCGATGAGTCACTCACCGTGCGCCGCATCACCCAGCGCCTGCTCGAGCGTGAGGGCTACCGCGTGGCCGTGGCCAAGGACGGGCTGGACGGTCTGGACAAGCTGGCCGCCGAGCGGCCGGCGGTGCTGCTGACCGACATCGAAATGCCGCGCATGGACGGGTTTGACCTGGTGCGCAACATGCGCGCCGACGCGCGTGTGGCCGACTTGCCGGTGATCATGATCACCTCGCGCATCGCCCAGAAACACCGCGACTATGCGGCCGAGCTGGGCGTCGACCACTACCTCGGCAAGCCCTATGCCGAGGATGAATTGCTGGGCCTGGTGGCACGCTATGCGCGGCCATGGCGGGCAGTGGCCGCCTGACGGCGTCGCGGCACGCACCTACTCGCTGAAAGGCAATCACGATGTTGGAGGTGGTGGATCAGTTGGCGGCGTTGACGGCGTTTCGCGACCGTGACGTGGTGGATGCATCACTGGCGTCTGCCTTGCGTAACCTGTTTCAACCCGTTGAGGTGGCGATCTACCGCTGCGTTGGCGACGAGGGCGACCGCCGCTGGTTGACCCGGGCCCGCCTGGGTCCGCGCGACACCGTGCCCATGGCCGATCCGTTTTGGACCGACCTGAACAGTCTGGCGCCCCTGGCCGCGCACCCGGCCCGGCTGCAGGCCTTGCAACAGCAGACTGCGGTGGCGGTGCCCGGCCCGCCGCCGACCACGGTGTTCCCCTTGACAGGCGACCACGGCGATCAGGCTGTGCTGGAACTGCAGACCGAGGAGCCGCTGACGCCAACCGTGCAGTGCCAGGTGGTCAGCATCCTGCGCGTCTACCGCAACTTCCTGGCGCTGCTGGACGACAGCGCGCGCGACACCCTCACCGGGCTGCTCAACCGCAAGACCTTCGACGACGCCTTCTACAAGATCACCGTCGCCGAGGTGCCGCCCCCGCCAGGGCTGGTGGACAGCCCTGCGCCGTCGGCCGACGAGCGGCGCGGCCAGCCGGCGGTCTTGCAGCCCCATTTCATCGGCGTGATCGACATCAACCATTTCAAGTTGGTCAACGACAACCACGGCCACCTGATCGGCGACGAGGTGTTGCTGTTGCTGTCACGGCTGATGCGCGCAGTGTTCCGCTTCAATGACCGGCTCTACCGTTTCGGTGGCGAGGAATTCGTGGTGCTGATGCGCTGTCCCGACGACGCGCAAGCCGGGCTGGTCTTTGAACGGCTGCGCAGCCGCCTGCGGGCATTTGTGTTTCCGCAAGTCGGCACCATTTCCGTTTCGGCGGGCTACACCCGGCTGCGGCCAGGCGACACCCCGGTCACGGCCTTCGATCGTGCCGATCGTGCGGTCTACTGGGCCAAGGGCCATGGCCGCGACCAGGTCTGCAGCCATGCCACCCTGGTGGCACAGGGGGACTTGGCAGACGACATGCAGCCGGCCGATAGAGTGGGCGATGTGGAACTGTTTTGAGCGATGGCGACCTGTGGTGCATGCCCGCTGGCATGTCGCCGTGCCGGTCATGGCCGGGCTGCCGGGGTCGGCGTTGCCGGTGCAGGGGCAGCGGGCGCCTGCCGATGCACCAAAGGCAGCGGTTGTCGCCCAGGGCGAGTTCAACGCCGACGCGCGCGTCACCGTGCAGGAATTCGACTGGTACGACAGCGCCCGCCAGCGCCAGGTGCCGGTGCGGCTGTATCTGCCGGGCGACCGGCCCGGCGCCGAGCCGCATCCGCTGGTCGTGTTCTCGCACGGCATCGGCGGCTCGCGCCGCAGTGACAGCTACCTGGGCCGCCACTGGGCCAGCCAGGGCTATGCCAGCCTGCATCTGCAGCATGTGGACAGTGACCGTGCGGTGTGGATTGGCAACCCGTTCGCCCTGGCAGGCCGGCTGCAGGCGGCAGCACAAGACGGTGAAGCCACCGCCCGCGTGGGCGACTTGAGCTTCGCGCTCGACCAGGTGCCGGCCGGCCCGCTGGCCGGGCGCCTCGACCCCCGGCGCATCGTGGCTGCCGGCCATTCCTATGGCGCAAACACCACCTTGCTGGCGGCCCGCGCGCAGGTGCCGCGCGCCGGCCCGCTGCGGAGCATGCGTGACCCCCGCATCCGGTCCGCCCAAGTGATATCGGCGCCGCCGTTCTACGGCGAGCGCACGCCCGCGAAGGTGCTGGGCGGCATCCGCGTGCCCAGCCTGCACACCACCGCCACTGAAGACGTGATCCGCGTGCCGGGCTACTGCTCGCCTGCGGCGGATCGGGTGGCAGTGTTCGACGCCATGCGCGGGCCCGCCAAGACGCTGGTGGTATTCGAAGGCGGCTCCCACAGCATCTTCACCGATCGCGCCGGCACCGGCCGAGCCCTGCGCAACCCGCAGGTGAAGGCGGCCACGCAGGCGCTGTCGACCGCCTTTCTGGCCAGCGTGTTCAGCGGTGACAGCGCCGCACTGCGGCTGGCGGGCCAGCGCTTTGCGGGCCTGCTGGCGCGGTTCAGCCCGCCGTGATCTGCTGCCGTGACCAGTTGCCGAGACCAACTGCCGTGATCCGCTGGTCTCGGTCAGCCGGCATCATCAGCCGGTCTTGATCAGCCGGTCTTAATCGGCCGGTCTTGATCGGCCGGTCTTGATCCACCGGCTTTGATCAGCCGGCTTTGACGACGGCGTAGCGCTGCAGCGTGGTGTCCCGCGCCTGCGCATGGTCGACCACCGGCAGTGGGTAGTCCTGCTCCAGGCGCAGGCTGGCGGCAGCCAGGTCGATCGGGCGTGCCAGCCAGGGTGCGTGGATCAGCTTGTCGGGCAGGCCGGCCAGTTGCGGCAGGTAGCGGCGGATGAATTTGCCTTCGGCGTCGAACTTCTCGCTCTGGCTCACCGGGTTGAAGATGCGGAAATAGGGCTGGGCGTCGCAGCCGCTGCTGGCTGCCCACTGCCAGCCGCCGTTGTTGGCAGCCAGGTCGAAATCATTGAGGTGGGTGGCAAAGTAGGCCTCGCCGCGGCGCCAGTCGATGCCCAGGTCCTTGGTCAGGAAGCTGGCCACCACCATGCGCAGGCGGTTGTGCATGTAACCGGTCTGGTTGATCTGGTGCATCGCCGCGTCCACCAGCGGGTAACCGGTGCGGCCTTCGCACCAGGCGGCAAACAGCGCGTCGGCATGCTTGCCGTGCGCCCACGCGATCTTGTCGTAGGCCGGCTTGAAGCTGTGGCCCGCCACATGGGGGTGGTGGTGCAGCACCTGGTGGTAAAAATCGCGCCAGATCAGCTCCGACAGCCAGACCTCGGCCCCGCGTGAGCCACCCTGCATGCGCTGCCAGGCCTCCCGCGCCAGCCGGCGGATGCCCACCGTGCCGAAGCGCAGGTGGGTGCTGAGGTAGCTGGGGCCCTTGACGGCCGGGAAATCACGCGCCGTGCCGTAGCTGTCGATGCGGGTGAGAAAGTCGTCCAGCAGCTCCACCGCACCGCTGCTGCCGGTGG
>JBBRJU010000217.1:0-5289 GCA_038218895.1 Burkholderiales bacterium | reverse complement strand
CAGGCCGGCCGGGCGCTGGCCTTCTGGGGCATGACCACCCTGGTGGCGCCAGTGGTGGGCCCGCTGCTCGGCGGCTGGCTGACCGACAACTTGAGCTGGCCCTGGATCTTCTTCATCAACCTGCCGGTGGGTCTGCTCGCGGCCGGCGTGGCCTGGGGCCTGTACCGCGAGCGGGAGACACCCACCCGCCGCCTGCCGATCGACACCGTGGGCCTGTCGCTGCTGGTGCTGGGCGTGGGCGCGATGCAGCTGGTGCTCGACCTCGGCCCCGAAGCCGACTGGTTCGAGAGCAGCGCGGTCGTGGTGCTGGGGGTGGTGGCGGTGGTCGGCCTGGTGGTGTTCGTCGCCTGGGAGCTGACCGACGCCCACCCGGTGGTCGATCTGCGGCTGTTCGGCCAGCGCAACTTTGCCGTCGGCGTGCTGGTCACCGGCATCGGCTACGGCCTGTTCCTGGGCAATGTGGTGCTGCTGCCGCTGTGGCTGCAGCAATGGATGGGCTACACCGCCACCCAGGCCGGCATGGCGCTGGCGCCTGTGGGGCTGCTGGCCATCCTGCTGTCGCCGCTGGTGGGCCGCAAGGTGGCGGTGTGGGACCCGCGCTGGATGGCCAGTGGCTCGTTCGTGATCTTCTTCGTGGTGCTGTGGATGCGCGCGGGCTTCACCCCGCAGACCGACATCTTCACCATCATGGTGCCCACCCTGGTGCAAGGCGCCGCGCTGGCGTTCTACTTCATCCCGCTGACCACTCTCAGCCTGGCCGGCATCCCGCAGGAAAGGCTGCCGGCGGCTGCGGGGCTGTCCACCTTCGTGCGCATTGCCGCCGGGGCGATGGGGACGTCGATCGCCACCACGGCTTGGGAATCGCGCGCCGTCCTGCACCATGCCCACCTGGTGGAACAACTGCAGGCCGGCAGCGCCGCGCTCACCAGCGCGCTGGCCTCGCTGCAGGCCGCCGGGCTCAGCGAGACCGCAGCCCTGGCCCAGCTGACGCGGTTGATCGACCAGCAGGCGCACACCCGGGCGGCCAACGACATCTTCCTGGCGTCGGCCTGGCTGTTCCTGGGGCTGATCGCCCTGATCTGGCTCACCCGCCGGCCGCCGCCGGTGCTGCCTGTTCCCGTCCAGCTGCCCGGGCCGGAGCCGGCCCGCAAGACCTGACCCCCACGTGCGCTGACCGCGACCCACGCTGACCCACGCGCGCTGACCCACGTACGCTGACCCAATCCGCGCCGCCCGCTGCGCCCTCTTGGCCCGCAACCCGCGCCGCGCCACACCCGAGCGACCAGGGCGACCTGCTGCATCGCCACCCGCAAGCCCAACCGCAACGCACGCTCAGGCCCTGCCGGGCCGGCAAGGGCCCGCCGCTGAAGCCGGCCTGAGCCCGCTGGAGCCGGAGGAGCCCGCTGTGGCCCGCTGGAGCCCGACACCCTGGCGCTGCAGCATGCCAGCCTGGACGGGGTCAGCGTGGTCGGCAGCCAGCCGCTGATGACCCAGGGCACGCCTGGTCACAAAGGCATCGGGCTCGCTGTTGGTCAGCGCAGATGCCCGGCACGATTGCGCCGGGCACGGTTGCCAGCACCACGTCGGCAGCCTGTGCGAGGTGGTCGATCACGCGGGGGGTGGTCATGTTCGGTCTGCCGTTTTTTTGGGGCCTGGTGCGCATCTCGCGCAGCCGTCGGCGCCGGCACATGACCCTGGACCAGCGCCGCCGGGCGGGCCGAAACTGCGCAGTCGTCCCGCCTGGCCAGCGCTGCGGTGCCCCCACGCCGGCGGGCTTTGTGATTGAATCAAAGCAAACCACCGTGCCTGCCATGACGCCTGACAACCAGTCCGCTCAGCCCGCTCAGCCCGCCAAGCCAGCCGCCCCCGGCGCCGTGCCCGCTGCAGCCCGGGTTCAGCACCGTCGGCGCACCGCTGCCCTGGCAGCAACTGGCGTGGGCGCCGTGGGCCTGGGTGCGATGCTCGGCCATGGCCTGGGCCAGAGCATCGCCGCCAACCTGCCGGCCAACGCCGCAGCGGCGCTGCCGGCGGCGGTGGGGGCGGCGGTGGCTGCCCTGCTGGTGCCGCTGGCTAGCTGGGCGGCCGTCCGCATCCTGGCGCCGGCCCTGCCCAAGTTGGTGGCCAAGCCGCCGGCACCGGCCGCGCCGGCCACCATCACCCGCCTGCGCGCCGTGCCGGCGCAGACTGCGGCACCGGCCGCGCTGGCCACCGCACCCACCGACGCCCAGGCTCCGGCGCGCGACGCGCTGACCGGCGCTTACACCCAGCAGCATTTCGTGGCTGCGGCCGACCGGGAATGGTCGCGCATCCGCCGCCACGGCGAAGACGCTGCGCTGCTGATGGTCGATGTCGACCATTTCAAACGCCTGAATGACGAGCACGGCAAGGCGGCCGGCGACGCGATGCTGGTCGAGATGACCCGGCTGGCCGCGTCCACGCTGCGGCCCTATGACCTGCTGTCGCGTTTTGGCGGCGGTGTGCTGGTGGTCTACCTGCCGCACACCGACCCGCTGGGCGCGCTGGACGTGGCCGAGCGCATCCGCGAACGTGTGGCCGGCCTGCGTCTGGCCTGGCAGGGCAAGAGCGTCAAGGCCACCATCAGCGTCGGCGTGGCCGGCATCGGCAGCGGCCATGCCGGGCTGGACGCCGTGATCGGCGACGCCGGCGCCGCGCTGCGCGAGGCCAAGAGCGCCGGCCGCAACTGCGTGCGCGCCGCACCCATCCCGCCGCGGCAGAACCACACGCCGGCCCGTTCAGCCGGCTGAGCCAGTCATGCCATTGCCGCTGCCAGCGCCGGCAGCAGCGTCGCGGCCCGGCCGCGCAAGTGGTGCAGCAGCGGGTGGCTGCCTGTGCCATCGGCGTCGGGGTTGACCACCCACACCGGCTTGCCCAGCGCCAGCGCCAGCTTTGGCAGGCCCGCCGCCGGGTGCACCACGCCCGAGGTGCCGACCACCAGCATCGCATCACACCCGCGCACTGCCGCCTCGGCCCGGGCCCAGGCGGTGTGGGGCAGGGCCTCGCCGAACCACACCACGCCGGGGCGTACCGGCCCGCCACAGGCGGTGCAGCGCGGCGGTGGCAGGCGCTGCCCGGCGTCGGATTCACCAGGCAGGCCGGGCGGCAGGGTGTGGCGCAGCGTAGGCGGCTGTGGTTGCGGCTGTGTTTGCGGCTGTGTCTGCTGCCGGTCATGCGGTAGGTCATGCCACATGGCATGCGCCACGCCATCCGGAACCACATGCGCCAGTACATGCGGCTGCCCGCAGTGGTGGCAGCGCGGCGCGAACAGGCTGCCATGCAGGTGCACCGTGGCGGCGGGGTCGGCGCCAGCGGCCTGCGCAGCGCGCTCGTGCAGGTCGTCGACGTTCTGCGTCACCACCTGCCAGCCGGGGCGGTGCCGCAGCCAGTGCGCCACGGCCAGGTGGCCGGCGTTGGGCCGGGCCAGCAGTACCTTTTGGCGGCGTGCTGCGTACCAGCCCCAGACCAGTGACGGGTCGGCCTCGAAACCCTGGACCGTGGCCAGGGTCTCGGCATCGAAGCACGCCCACAGGCCGGTCAGCGCGTCACGGAAGGTGGCGATGCCGCTGTCGGCCGACATGCCAGCGCCGGTGAACACCACCACCCGCGCCGCGCGGCCCAGGGTCTGCGCGGCCTGGGTGATGGCCGTAGCGGTGGCGGTGCCGGTGGCGTTTGCGGTGTCGGGCAGACCGTGGTCGCTGTCGGTCATCGCGCGCCGTCCGGTTCAACCCAGCCGCAGTGGCTGGTCCCGGCCGGTCATTTCCAGGTAGCCCAGGCCCACGCGGGCGCCGTCCGGGGCCAGCAGCTCGGCCAGGCCTTCCCAGTACACCGTGCCGGCGCTGGCGCGGCTGTCGAGCTCCTGCGCGTCGAGCAGCGCGCGCAGCGTGAAGCGGCCGGCCGGGGTGCGCACAGCCCATGCCACCGGGTAGCTGGCGCCGGTGCCCGGGCTGACCCAGCGGCGCTGTGCGGTGAACACCACCTCGTCGGGCCCGAAGCTGCGCACCGCGCCACCGGCCGGGCGGTGGCTGCCGCCAGCCCAGACCACGCTGCCGGCGCTGTCGTCGTTGGCCCGGCGCAATTGGAAGGCGGTGAGCGCGCCGCCGTCGGCCAGGTTGATGCCGATCCAGTCCCAGCCCACCACACCGGGGGCCAGCAGTTCGTCGCTCCATTCATGGTCGAGCCAGCCGCGGCCCGCCAGCACCGGGCCGCCGGGGCGCAGGCGGCCACGCACCGCCAGCTGCGGCTGGGTGTAGTAGTGGCTGGCCTGCTTCGGCGCCGGGCCCTTGCGCGAGAAGCCGGCGTCGCCCTGCAACAGCAGCGGCTGGCTGGGCGTGAGCTGCAGGTCCATCGCGATGCCGGCTTCCGGCGCGGGCAGGCGGGCGGTGTAGGCGCCGGTCGATGGCGCGCGTGACAGCGTCCAGCGGCCCAGCGCCACCCGGGTGTCGGCGCGCTTGGCATGGCCGTCGGGCAGCGCCTCGTCACCCGACCAGCGGGCAATGCGATGTGCATGCTGGTGGCCGCGCGTGGCCACGTCCGTCACGGCGGCGTGCGCGAACAGCAGCTGGCGTGGCGCAAAACGGCCGGGCAGATCCGCAGCCACGCCGGTGCGGCTGCGGAAGAAGGTGACCTGAAAGCCGAGCAGGCCGTCGCCGTCGCCCTGCAGCCAGCCGGTGGCATACCACCATTCGATGCGTGCGCCGGGATGGGCACCGTGGTCGCGCGGAAAGGCCAGCGCCCGGTCGGGCCTGACACGGTCTTCATCGTCCGCCGCCACCGCCCGCAGCGGTGCCAGGCTGGCACCGAGCAAGCACAGCAGCCAGCGGCGGCGCGGGCTCACCAGTCCTCCTTCACTGCCAGCACGGCCGACCGGCCGGCGGCGCGGCGGGCGCTCCACAGCGCGGTGGCCACGCCGGCGGCCAGCACCGCACCGGCCAGCGCCGCCAGCCGCGGCACGGGCACATGCAGCGGCATGGTCCAGTGGAAGCTCTGTGGATTGACCACGTGCACCAGCACCACGGCCATCGCCAGGCCCAGGGCCAGGCCGATCAGCGCGCCGGCCAGCAGCCAGGCGGCGGCCTCGGCACCCACCAGCGCGATGACCTGGCGCCGGGTCAGGCCCAGGTGGGCCAGCAGGCCGAATTCCTTGCGGCGGGCCAGCACCTGGGCCGACAGACTGGCCGCCACGCCGACCAGCCCCACGCCGATGGCCACCGCCTGCAGGTAGACGGTGACGGCAAAGCTGCGGTCGAAGATCTTCAGCGACAGCGCACGCAG
>JBBRJU010000216.1:0-5294 GCA_038218895.1 Burkholderiales bacterium | reverse complement strand
CGGCAGCATGGCCAGCACCTCGTCACGCGGGCCGTCCATCGCCACCCAGTTGATCAAGCCCGAGATCGGTGCGCCAGGCGCATCGGTGTCGGCGAATGCGGGCTCCGGCACTGGCACGTCGGCCTTCGGTGGAACCTCGGGCGCGGCGCCGATGGTCGCAGGTGCGGCAGCGCTGCTGCTGCAAGCCCATCCGGGCCGCTCGCCGCTGCAGATCAAGGCCATGCTGATGAACAGCGCCGAGACCACGGTCTACACCAACCCGGCCACCCTGCCGGGCGGCCTGGCGCCGATCACCCGCGTGGGTGCTGGTGAATTGCGTGTGAACCGTGCCATTGCGCTGACCGCTGCGGCCTGGGACCAGCAGTCGCTGTCGGCAGCGCTGTCGTTCGGCGCGGTCGAGGCCGACAAGCAGGTGTTGCTGACCAAGACCATCACGGTGGAAAACTTCGGCGGCAACCCACGCACCTACACCATCACGCCCAGCTTCCGCTATGCCGACGATGCCGCCAGCGGCGCGGTGCTGTTGCAGGTGCAGTCTTCGGTGACCGTGCCGGCTGGCGGCACCGCATCGGTGCCGGTTCGGATGGTGATCAACCCGGCCACCCTGCCCGCCTGGAACCTCAACGGCGGTGCTGACGGCGGCAACGGTGCCCTGCTCGACAGCCCGGAATACGACGGCTACCTGACCTTGACAGCCGGCAGCGAGAAGCTGTCGCTGCCCTGGCATGTGCTGCCGCGCAAGGCCGCCGCCATCACCGGCATCCGCCCCACCGGCGCCCGTGCGGCCAACGCAATCACGCTGAAGAACGTCGGCGCCGAGTTTGGCGGCTATGACTACGACGTGTTTTCGCTGATCGGCACCAGCGCAGCCTTTCCGGCCAGCGCGTTCCCGGCCGCAGGTGAAGGCTTCGCCACCATCGACTTGCGCGCCATCGGTGTGCGCTACCTGCCGCCGGCCCTCTGCGGCGGCAACTGCCTGGAATTCGCGATCAGCAACCACGGCCGCCAGTCGCACCCCAATTACCCGGCGCGTTTCGAAATCTACATCGACACCAACAACGACGGTGAAGATGACTATGTGATCTACAACGAGGAGCCGGGTGGGTTTGGCGCAACGGGGCAGAACCGGGTGTATGTGGCGTCGCTGGCCGACGGTGCAGCGTCATCGGTGTTCTTCACCGACGCCGACCTGAACTCGGGCAACCTGATCTTCACCGTCTTGCTCAACGCCGATGGGCTGGCTGGCCTGCCCAGCCTGAATGCGCCCACCAGCGCCACGCTGGGCATCTCGGTCTACGCCGTCGACAACTACTTCAGCGGCGCCGCCACCGACGCCGTGGAGGGCATGAAGTTCACGCCCAATGCCCCGAAGTACCGTGTCACCAGCGGTCAACCCTTCGGTGGCGTGCCCAAGGGCCCGCTGCTGAACATTCCGTTCACCAAGAACGCAGCGGTGACGGCAGCGCAGAGCAGCGAGACCGGACTGTTGTTCATGTACCGCCGCAATGCGGGCGCCGAAAGCCAGTCGTTCGTGATCCCATGATGCCGCGCCGGCTGGTGGGTTCGCCCACTGGCCGCGCCCCCAACACCCGAGGGGCCGCGCACGCGGCCCCTTTTCCACGCCTGCCGCCAGCCTGGCCGGGCTGGCCATAATCTCCGGCATGACCCTGACTGAGCTGCGCTACATCGTCGCGGTTGCCCGCGAGCGGCATTTCGGCCGTGCGGCCGAGGCCTGCTTCGTTTCCCAGCCCACTTTGAGCGTGGCTATCAAGAAGCTGGAGGAAGAGCTGGATTTGAAGCTCTTCGAGCGCGGTGCCAGCGAGGTCAGCGCCACGCCGCTGGGCGAGGCCATCGTGCGGCAGGCGCAGTCGGTGCTGGAGCAGGCCGCCGCCATCAAGGAGATTGCCAAGCGTGGCAAAGACCCGCTGTCCGGCCCGCTGCGCCTGGGCGTCATCTACACCATCGGCCCCTACCTGCTGCCCGAACTGGTGCGCCATGCGATCGACCTGACGCCGCAGATGCCGCTGATGCTGCAGGAGAACTTCACCGTCAAGCTGCTGGACATGCTGCGCACCGGCGAGCTCGATTGCGCCATCATGGCCGAGCCTTTCCCCGACACCGGCCTGGCCACAGCGCCGCTGTATGACGAGCCTTTTTTGGTGGCGGTGCCCGCCCAGCACCCGCTGGCCCAACGCCAGAGCATCAGCAGCGAAGAACTGAAGCAGGAGACCATGCTGCTGCTGGGCTCCGGCCATTGTTTTCGCGACCAGGTGCTGGAGGTCTGCCCCGAGTTCGCCCGCTTCTCCAGCAATGCCGAGGGCACCCGCAAGAGCTTCGAGGGCAGCTCGCTGGAGACCATCCGCTACATGGTAGCCGCCGGCATGGGCATCACCGTGGTGCCGCAGCGCAGCGTGCGCACCTGGGACCGCAGTGAAGGCCCGAACCAGCAGGTGGTGTACCTGCCGTTCGACGCCCCGGTGCCCACCCGCCGGGTGGTGCTGGCCTGGCGCCGCAGCTTCACCCGCTACGAGGCGATCGCCGCGCTGCGCAATGCGGTCTACGCCTGTGCGCTCGATGGCGTGACGCGGCTGTCCTGAACCGCGCGTCGGGGCCGCTGATCGCGGCGATGGCCGGTGCCGCTATCGCGGCAGTTGAGGCAATTGCTTTGACCGTCAGGGGCGCCGTTTCCTACAGTGGGCGCACGCCTTTCCGATCCGTTGCCAGGAGCATCGCATGACCCAGTCCACCCCCATCGCCGCCGACCTTGCCACTGAAGCCACCACTGACGCTGCCCCCGCCTGCCCCTTCGGCCACGGCGCCCGCCCGCAGGCGGTGGCCGGTGCGCGCACCCAGGCCGACTGGTGGCCGGACCAGCTGAACCTGAAGCTGCTGCACCAGCACGCGGCCACGGCCGACCCGATGGGGGCCGGCTTCAACTACGCCGCCGCCTTCAAGACCCTGGACCTGGAGGCCGTGGTCACCGACCTGAAGGCCTTGATGACCGACAGCCAGCCCTGGTGGCCGGCCGACTATGGCCATTACGGCCCGCTGTTCGTGCGCATGAGCTGGCATGCCGCCGGCACCTACCGCATCGCCGACGGGCGCGGTGGTGCCGGCCAGGGCGCACAGCGCTTTGCGCCGCTCAACAGCTGGCCCGACAACGGCAACCTCGACAAGGCCCGCCGCCTGCTCTGGCCGATCAAGCAGAAGTACGGCCGCAAGCTGTCGTGGGCCGACCTGCTGGTGCTGGCCGGCACCGTCGCGATGGACACCATGGGTTTCAAGACCTTCGGCTTTGCCGGCGGCCGGCCCGACATCTGGGAGCCGGAAGAAGCCACCTACTGGGGGCCGGAGTCCAAGTGGCTGGCCAGCAGCAAAGAGGCCGACAGCCGCTACCGCGGCGACCGCCAGCTCGACAACCCGCTGGCCGCCGTGCAGATGGGCCTGATCTATGTGAACCCCGAAGGCCCGGACGGCCAGCCCGACCCGCTGGGCTCGGCGCGTGACGTGCGCGAGACCTTTGCCCGCATGGCCATGGACGATGAAGAGACCGTGGCCCTGGTGGCCGGCGGCCACACCTTCGGCAAGGCCCATGGCGCCGGCGATGCCGCCCTGGTGGGTGCCGAGCCCGAGGGCGCCGACATCGAGCAGCAGGGCCTGGGCTGGAAGAATGCCTTCGGCAGCGGCATGGGTGCCCATGCCATCACCAGCGGCATCGAAGGCGCCTGGAAGCCCAACCCCACCACCTGGGACCACGGCTATTTCGAAACCTTGTTCGGCTATGCCTGGGAGCTGAGCAAGAGCCCCGCCGGCGCCCACCAGTGGAAGCCAGTGGGCGATGCCGGTGCCGGCACCGTGGTCGACGCCCATGACCCGGGCAAGCGCCACCAGCCGATGATGACCACGGCCGACATGGCGCTGCGCATGGACCCGGCCTACGAGAAGATCTCGCGCCGCTTCCTGGCCGACCCCGCCGCTTTCGCCGACGCCTTTGCCCGCGCCTGGTTCAAGCTCACCCACCGCGACATGGGCCCGCGCGCCCGCTACCTGGGCCCGCTGGTGCCGTCTGAGGTGCTGATCTGGCAAGACCCGGTGCCGGCGGTCGACCATGCTCTGGTGGATGCACACGACCAGGCCGCGCTGAAGGGCGCCGTGCTGGCCTCGGGCCTGACGGTGGCCCAGCTGGTGCGCACCGCCTGGGCCTCGGCGTCCACCTTCCGCGGCAGTGACAAGCGCGGCGGCGCCAATGGCGCCCGCATCCGCCTGGCGCCGCAGAAGGATTGGGCGGTGAACCAGCCGGCCGAACTGGCCACGGTGCTGGAAACGCTGGAAACAGTCCGGCGCCACTTCAATGCCACTGCCACGGGCGGCAAGCGCATCTCGCTGGCCGACCTGATCGTGCTGGCCGGTGGCGCGGCGGTGGAAGCTGCAGCCCAGGCCGCCGGCATCGCGATCTGCGTGCCCTTCAGCCCGGGCCGCACCGATGCCAGCCAGGACCAGACCGATGTCGAGGCGTTCGCGGTGCTGGAACCGGTGGCCGACGGCTTTCGCAACCACCTGGGCGCCGGCCTGCAGGGCGCAGCCGAATTGCTGGTGGAGCGCGCCAGCCTGCTGACGCTGACCCCGCCGGAGATGGCGGTGCTGGTGGCTGGCCTGCGGGTGCTGGGCGCCAATGCCGGGGCATCGGCACACGGCGTGTTCAGCCAGCGGCCCGGCGTGCTGAGCAACGATTTCTTCGTCAACCTGCTCGACATGGGCACGGTCTGGTCGCCGTCGGCGGCCGATGCCGGCGTGCTGGAAGGGCGCGACCGCGCCACCGGCGCGCCGAAGTGGACCGGCACCGTGGTCGATCTGGTGTTCGGCTCCAACGCCCAGCTGCGGGCGGTGGCCGAGGTGTATGGCAGCAGCGACGGGCAGCAGGTCTTTGTGCACGACTTCGTCGCCGCCTGGACCAAGGTGATGAACCTGGACCGCTTCGACATCGCCTGATGCCCGCGTGCGGCGGGCCGGGCGGGGTTTGCGGGCACACTGCCAGCCCATGCCTGTGCCGATGCCCATGCCCATGCCAGCAGCCGATGCGCTGATCCGCCTGCACCAGGTCGACAAGCGCTTCGACAACGGCTTTCAAGCGCTGGCCGGGGTGTCGCTGGCGGTGCGCGGCGGCGAGTTCATGGCCTTGCTGGGGCCGTCGGGCTGTGGCAAGAGCACGGTGCTGCGCCTGGCTGCCGGGCTCGATGCACCGAGCGCCGGCACGGTGTCGGCGCCGGCGGTGGCTGCCAGCGGCGCCAGCGACA
>JBBRJU010000215.1:0-5317 GCA_038218895.1 Burkholderiales bacterium | reverse complement strand
GCCACCGGCTGTGCGCAGATGAGCGAGCGCGAGGCGGGCACTGCCAAGGGCGCTGGTGCCGGTGCGCTGGCAGGTGCGTTGCTCGGCAGCATCACCGGTGGCGATGCCGGGAGCGGCGCGGTGATCGGTGGCGCGGTGGGCGCAGTGGCCGGCAACCTGTGGACCAAGCGCATGCAAGACAAACAGCAAGCCTTGTCCCGGGCCACTGCCGGCAGCGGCGTGGTGGTGGATCGCACGGCCGACAACCGGCTCAAGCTGAATGTGCCCAGCGACATCTCGTTCGACACCGGCAGCGCCAATATCCGCCCACAGATGCGCCCGGTGCTCGACGAGATCGGCCGTGCCATTGACCCGCAGATGCGGGTGACCGTGGTCGGCCACACCGACAGCACTGGCAGCGACGCGGTGAACGACCCGCTGTCACGTGATCGGGCCGAGGCGGTGCGCAGCTATCTGTCCAGCCGCGGGCTCGACACCAACCGCGTGACGGTGCAGGGCCGCGGCGCGCGCGAGCCTGTGGCCAACAACGAGACCGACAGCGGCCGTGCGGCCAACCGGCGGGTCGAGATCTTCCTGGCCGAACCGGCGGCCTGACCCGGCCTGTCGCGGCTGGGCGGCTGCAGCTCGGTCGCTGGCTGACCATGGCGGGCTCACAACCGGTGCCGGCTGCCCTGGTGCCCAATGCCGCATGTCACCCGCGTCGGCCACCACCGACGCCGGGCCGGCGCAGGGTTGCAGCCCTGTGCGAGATGCCGGTGCGGTTGCGGCCCACCACGGCCGCCCGTTCGAACAAGACGGCGCGTGTCCACAAGCTGGTGCAGTTGGCCAGGTGCGCGTCGGCAATGCGCCGCAGCGCCTGGGCTGACCCCGTGCGCCAAACACCATGCCATGCCATGCGCCTGCACTGCGGCGGTGAAGGGGTCGGCGTTGCGCGCAGCTTGCCAGTCCTCGGCCATGTCCGACGATCAGCTGGCTGGCCATCTCCAGCTTGCCAGGCTTCAAGCCAGCGCAGCGTGTCGAGCCGCAGCGCCGCACCAGAGCGGACCAAGACGGCCAGCTGTTCCTCGGTGTGCATGGGCGCCCGGAAAACCCGCAGCGCACCGGTGGCCTGCAGGGCTGGCTGCAAGCTGACGGCAGCGCGGGCACCGGCTGGAGCCGTGCCGATGCGTAACATTTGCTGCAAAAGTTGCTGCCGCTTTGGGCGCTGCGGCCACCGTTCGGGTTGGCGGTGCGTAACCGTGGCTGGGCGGCTGCACTGCGGCATTCTGGGTTGGAAGCGCTGCCTGCCAGCGCCCCGGCACGTGCTTTGCTACTCGCCCTTGCACCCGCGCTGATTTTCACGCTCTACACAAGGCTCCCCATGGTTCTGCATCGCCCTGATGTCGTCTGCAGCCAGCCCAATGCCGGGGCTGCGGCGCCTGCATGTGTGCCGTCGGTGGGGCAGGGCTGACCGTGGTGGCGCCGCAAGCTGACATGGGCGGTGCGTCCGGCGCCCTGCGCGTGGTGGTTGCCGACGATGTCGAAGACGCTGCCGCCATGCTGGCCGCATTGCTGCGCCACTGCGGCTGCGATGTTTGGATAGCCAGAGACGGTCATCAGGCGCTGCAGCACGTGAAGGAGCGCCAGCCCCACTGCCTGATCTACGACGTGGTGATGCCATTCCTGCCCGGCCATGAACTGACGCGACGCATCCGGGAACTGCATGGCTCGGACATTGTCCTGATCGCGATGTCAGGCTACGCGCGCGACGACCCGCGGGTCGCCGAGACCTTTGACGGGGCCGACCACTATTTCGTCAAGCCGGTCGACCTGAAGGCACTGGCGCGTGTGCTGTCGCTGGACGTATGAGGCAAGGCCTGCGCCGAAGCCGTGGCGCAAGTTCAGCCAAGCCCACCCCGCACGCCCGTGACCGACCCCATGACCAACCCCGTGACCAACCCCGTGACCGACCTGGCACCGCTTGCATGCCAGATACGCGACTCGGTTGAACCCGACACCTTGCAGCCCGCACCGCAGCCCTTGCCGCAGCCCGCGCCCCAGCCCATCGCGCAGCCTGCATCGGGCAGCAGCGGCCAGCTGTCGGCGGCAGACCATGTCAGCGTTGCAAGTTACCGTGCCGCGCTGGCGGCCGGTCGGCTCGGCTCCTGGGAGACCGATCTGGTGGCGCGCACACGGCATTGGTCGCCAGAGGGCATGGCCCTGTTCGGTCTGCAGCTGACCGGTGGCCTCGGCCAGGTCGGCGGTGACGCGGACGAATACCACCGCGCGCTGCACCCTGACGACCGCCCGCTCGTCGCACGCTTCCACGCCCTGGCAGACGCGCATGACACCTTCACCGCCGAGTACCGGGTGCTGCACCCCGACGGACGGGTGCTGTGGGTGTCCGGCCGCGGCCAGGTCGTGACGCGCCGGCCCGATGGCCGCGCGCACCTGCTGGTGAACATCGTCGCCGACATCACTGACCGCAAGTCAGCCGAGGAGGACCTGCGCATCGAGCGCGAGCGCCTGTCGCTGGTGTTGAAGTCAGGCCGGATGGGCGTTTTCGACATCGACCTGGTGCGCGGCGTGCATTGGTGGTCGCAGCAGACCTACCGCGTCTTCGGCGTCGACCCGCAACAGTTCCAACCCGCAGCCGCCAGCTTGGCCGCGCTGATCCACCCGGACGACCGCGACACCGTCCTGCAGTGCCGGCAACAGGCCATCGCCTTGCGCCAGCCACTGGAAATGGAATTTCGCGTGCTGCCGCCAAATGGCGGGCTGGTCTGGGTCTGCCAGCACAGCCAGACTGAATACGGCGCACACGGCCAGCCGCTGCGCCACCACGGGGTCGCGACCGACATCACACCGCGCAAGCTGGCCGAACTGGCACTGCTGGAGGCCGACCGCCGCAAGGACGACTTCATCGCCGTGCTCGCCCACGAGCTGCGCAACCCACTCGCGCCGATCCGCCATGCACTGAGCCTGCTGCACATGCCCGGCCTGGCCGATGCCCAGCGCGACTGGTGCCGCGCCGTGATGGACCGCCAAGTAGGGCAGATGACGCGGCTGCTGGAAGATCTGCTGGATGTCTCGCGCATGGCCCGCAGGCCATTCACCTTGCGCCGTGAACGGCTGGACATCGCCGGCGTGATCGCGCGCGCGGTCGAACTGGCGCAGCCGCTGATCGACCAGGCCGGGCACCAACTGGTACTGCTGTTGCCAGCGCAGCCGGCGCAGATCGATGGTGATCCGGTGCGGCTGGCCCAGGTGCTGTCGAACCTGCTCGTCAATGCCGTCAAGTACACCCCGCCGGGTGGTCAGATCACGGTGCAGGCGGCGCAACGCGGCGCGCTGCTGGAGATCTTGGTGCGTGACAACGGCATCGGCATCGCGGACCAGCACCTGCCGCACATCTTCGAAATGTTCAACCAGGTGCACACCGCGCCCGACGGAGTCCATGGCGGCCTGGGCATCGGCTTGTCACTGGCGCGTGGGCTCGTCGACATGCATGGCGGGACGCTGACTGCGCGCAGTGCCGGTATCGGACAGGGCAGCACCTTCACCGTGCACCTGCCGATGCCTCTGCCGACAGCCGCCGCTGCAAGCGCTGTGCCGTCGCCAGCCGCCACGGTGCCAGCACTGGCCGCCGCGCGCCGCTGCGTGCTGGTGGCCGACGACCTGCCCGACGCGGCCGAGAGCCTGGCGCACCTGTTGATGGCCATGGGGCATGAGGTGCATGTCGCCTTCGATGGCGCCCAGGCACTGGTGCTGGCCGAGCGTCACCGGCCTGACGTGGCGCTGCTGGATCTGGGCATGCCTGTGCAGGACGGCTATGCAACCTGTCGGCGCATCCGCGCCCAAGACTGGGGCCACGCCATGGTGTTGATCGCCCAGACCGGATGGGGCCAGCCACAGGACCGCCTGCGCACCCGCGATGCCGGCTTCGACCACCACCTCGTCAAGCCCATCTCGCTGGCCGCATTGACCAGTCTGCTGGCTCTGCTTCCGGCGCAACGCGGGCCGGATTGATGGCTGGTGTGTCTCGGCACCCGCCGATCAGGTCTAAGCCGCCGCAAGCGCACTGGATCAGCCCGGTCTTGAGCGCGTAGTGGGTGAGATCGCTGTTGGACACCAGCGCCATCTTCTCCATCACGCGCGACCGGTAGGTCGAGACCGTCTTGACGCTGAGCGACATGCACAGCGCCACCTCGCCCACGGTCTCGCCAGCTGCCAGGCGCAGAAACACCTGCAACTTGCGCTCGGACAGCCGGTCGTGCGGCACCGTGTCGACGCCGCTCAGGAACGCGGCTGCCAGGCGTTCGGCCACCGCTGGGGTGGTGTAGCGCCGGCCCATGGCAGCCGTGTGGATCGCCAGCAGCATGACGTCGGCCACCTCCTGGCGCACTGCCTCCAGCGCTTCGCGCGCAATGCAGCATTCGGCCACGACACGCAGATCGACATGCTCGGCCAGGAACTGGGACAGGCCGGCGCGCATCAGCGCATGGTCATCGACGATGGCAATCTTGATCATGCGGTGCTTCCCGGCGGTTGTGATTCGTCACGCGGGCAAGTGGTGTGCCGTCGTTGGCGAGGCCTGCCGCCCTGCTGCTGCATCGGGGCGAAGTGGCATGGGGCCACTCGAATGCGCGGGCGCTGAAGACCCCGCGCGCGACGCTGCCGACCGCGCCGATGTGCATGCGACTGGCCCTCTCAATGGGGGGCGACCTCCGGCGCAAGCCCGCAAGATGCGACTTGTGTTGCGAGCGCGCTGCAAATACGCTCCATGCGAACTGACATCAGCCCCTTCTCAGCGTAGATTCGCGGGCACTGCAGTGTTCGCAGGCAACCGTTCACATCCAAAGGAAGAGCATGGCCACCCGCAAGACCACCAAGAAGTCTGAACTCGCAACCGCTGGCACGCACCTGGGCTCCGCCGCCAAGGAAGTGGGCACCGCCGTATCGCACAAGATCGAAGCCATGGGCGACGCCGTGTCGGCCAGCATGGGCAGGGCCAAGAAGAGCGTGATGAAGCGAGGCGCGCAGGTGCAAGCCAAGATCGGCGGCCTCGTGAAGGCTGCCGAGAAGCAGCTCGCGAAGGCCCAGGCCCAGCTGTCCAAGGCGGGCGCCACCGCCGAAAAGTCGGTCAAGGCCGCCGAGAAGCAGCTCGAAGCCACCAAGCGCAGCACCAGCAGGAAACTGGCTGCTTTGCAGGCTGACGCCGAGCGCAAGGCCAAGGCTCTGCAACGCGCCATGGAGAAGGAAGCCGCTGCGCTGAAGAAGGCTGTCGTCGCGAGGACCAAGAGCGCTGCGCCGCGGAAAGCCGCCGCGAAGGTACCTG
>JBBRJU010000214.1:0-5336 GCA_038218895.1 Burkholderiales bacterium | reverse complement strand
GCTCGATGCCCAGCAGGCCACGTCGATGGTCGACTTCGGCGCCGGCAACTCGGCCACCACCAATGTGGGCATCGAGCACCCGAACATCATCAGCACCAACAGCGGCGCCGACGATCCGCTGATCAGCGGCCTGCGCGCCTTGGGCCACACCGTCACCGGTACCACCGCGCAGAGCAGCGGCATCAGCACCATCGTGCGCATCACGCGTGACGGTGGGTTGCCGGCCTGGGCCGGCGGTGCCGACCCGCGCCGCGAAGGCCTGGTGCTGGGCGACGGCTACTGACCGTCCGAGGGCCGGGCTGCGCCCTCTCCCTCGGGCTTGGGGGTCAAGCAGACGCGGGCCGATCCTGCTTCTGCTCGGTGATTCTTCTGGATGACCCGTTTCGGGCGGGCACGGGGCTGCGCGCGCGGCAACTGCCCGGCGCTCAGTGCTTGTGCTGGCCGTGGCCGCCGGACGCGCCCAGGTCCTTGACCGGCGCCTTCAGCGCGATGGTTTCTTGCTTGCCGTCCTTGCCTTCGACCACCAGGCGCAGGTCGATCGACTCGCCGGTTTTCAGCGGTGCCTTCAGATCCATCAGCATCACGTGGTAATCGCCGGGCTTGAGCTCCACGGTCTTGCCGGCCGGCAGGTCCAGCCCCTTGGGCAGGGCACGCATCCTCATGGTGCTGCCGTCCATCGACATTTCATGAATCTCCACCACGCCGGCCATGGGCGAACTGACCGACACCAGCGTGCCGCCAGAGACGTTGGTGATCTGGAAGAACGCGCCGGTGGCCGTCTGCTGGGCCACGGTGCCGCGCACCCAGGGGTCCTTGATGGTGGTCTGGGCCAGCGCGGGCAGGGTGCACAACGCAACGGCGGTGGCGGCGAACAAGCGTGAAGCGGTCATGGGAGTCTGGGTTTCCTTGAAGAAAGGCACTGGATCGAGCACATGCATCTTCAGTGTATCGGTGGCTGCCGACCCCCCGTTCGGGGATGTCAACATGACACACCCGGCACTGCGGCAGGTGCGGCCGGGGTGCGGCCAGGGGGTTGCGCGGGCGCCTGGCCCAGTCCTGCCGCTTACACTGGTCGCCCGTTCTGCCATTGCGGCAGATGAGGTCTGTCTCCATGGATTTGATCTACAGTTATTCCGCGTTCTTCATTGCCTATCTGATCGGTTCGATCTCATTCGCCGTGCTCATCAGCAAGCTGATGGGCCTGGGCGACCCGCGCACCTACGGCTCGAAGAACCCTGGCGCCACCAATGTGCTGCGCTCGGGCAACAAGGTGGCTGCGGTGCTGACGTTGCTGCTCGACGCGCTGAAGGGCTACCTGCCCACGGCGCTGGTGCAGTACTACGCATTCGAGCTCGGCTTCGAAGACACCACCATCGCCTTCGTCGGGGTGGCGGCGTTCATCGGCCACCTGTTCCCGGTGTTCTTCCGCTTCCAGGGCGGCAAAGGCGTGGCCACTGCCGCCGGTGTGCTGCTGGCCTATGAGCCGATCCTGGGCGCCGTCACGCTGCTGTGCTGGGTCGTGGTGGCGGCTGTTTTCCGCTATGCGTCGCTTGCCTCGCTGATCGCTGCGGCCTTTGCGCCGTTCTTCACGCTGATGTTCTTCGACCGGCCCAGCGTGGCGCTGGCGGTGTCTGTGATGAGCCTGCTGCTGATCTGGCGCCACTGGCGCAACATCGTCAAGCTGGTCCAGGGCAAGGAATCACGCCTTGGCGAAAAAGCCCCCGAGCCCGACCCCGACAAGCCGCACCGCCGGCGGCGCCGGGTCAGGCGCCTGCATGATGGGTCGGTGCCCGGTCTCGATTCCCGTTCCTCCCGCTCCAAAGGAAAGTGACAACCATGGTCCAGCGTCATGAGGTCGGCGTCCGCATGTCCGAGATGGCCGTGCACAACGGTGTGTGTTACCTGGCCGGCCAGGTGGCTGCAAGCGATGCGCCCGACATCGCCGACCAGACACGCGAGGTGCTGGCAGCGATCGACGCCCTGCTGGCCCAGGCCGGCACCGACAAGACCCGCATCCTGCGGGCGCAGATCTTCCTGGCCGACATCGCCGACTTTCCCGGCATGAACGCGGTGTGGGACCACTGGGTGGTGCCCGGTCACACCCCGCCGCGCGCCACGGTGCAGGCAGCGCTGGCCAAACCTGAATGGAAGGTCGAGATCGTCGTCACCGCAGCGCTCTGACACCGGTGCTGTCGATGGGTCGCGAACAGTGGCGCACGCTGGCCGGCCTGGCGGTGGTGGTGGCGCTGGCCAGCGGTGCCAGCCAGTGGTGGCGCAGCCACCTGGCGGGCAGCATGGGCGAGCAATTGGTGGCACTGGCCAAGCCCGGCGACATCCAGATGCTGTCGTCAACCACCTGCGTGTTCTGCACGGCCGCGCGCCACTGGCTGACCGACCAGCAGGTGCCGTTCACCGAGTGCTTCATCGAGCGCGATGCCGACTGCGCGGCGCGCTACCAGGCGCTGGGTGCACGCGGCACGCCCACGCTGCTGGTGCGCGGGCGCATGCAACTGGGCTTCAGCCCGCAGCAGGTGCTGGACGGCCTGGCGCCGGCCAGGCCGGGCGGCGGCTGATCACAACCCCAGCCGGGCCAGATCGCCGCGGCCCTGGCGCACCAGGGCGGGCACCTCGCCGCTCAGGTCGATGACGGTGGTGGGCGACATCGGGCAGGCGCCCGCATCCACCACGGCCGCCACCAGCTTCTGGAAGCGCGCACGGATCTCGTCGGGGTCGTTCAGCGCCTCGGTCTCGCCCGGGGCGATCAGCGTCGTGGCCAGCAGGGGCTGGCCCAGTTCGGCCAGCAGCGCCTGGGTCACCTTGTGCGCGGGCACGCGCAGCCCGATGGTGCGGCGCGACGGGTGCGACAGGCGGCGCGGCACCTCCTTGGTGGCTTCCAGGATGAAGGTGTAGGGCCCGGGTGTGCCCAGCTTCATCAGCCGGTACTGGCGGTTGTCCACGCGGGCGTAGTTGGCCAGCTCCGACAGATCGCGGCACAGCAGGGTGAGGTGGTGTTTGTCGTCCACCTGGCGGATGCGGCGCAGCGCCTCGGCGGCGGCCTTGTCGTCCAGGTGGCACACCAGGGCATAGCTGCTGTCGGTGGGCACGGCGCACACGCCACCCTGGTGCAGCAACTGCACTGCCTGCTTGATCAGCCGAGGCTGGGGGTTGTCGGGGTGGACTTCGAAGAGCTGGGACATGCATGCCCGGAAGGCGGGTTGGAATGGCTCGTTGCGCCAGGCACTCTACGCCCGGCCCGGTCCAAGCTGGTCGCCATGGATCAAATATGCAGGCTGGCAGTTGCCGCTCGGGCGCTGCCGGGCCATGCCAGGGCCCGCCACACCGGCTGCAAGATGCCGGGCAGGTCGGGCAGGGTGCCCAGGTCGGTGCGACTTTCTTCGGGCGAATGGAAATCACTGCCGCGTGAGGCCAGCAGGCTGAATTCCTGCGCCATGCCGGTGTACTTGGCGGTGTCAGCCTGGCCGTGGCTGCCGGTCAGTACCTCCACGCCTTGGCCGCCGTGGGCCTTGAATTCCGAGAACAGTGCGTATTCTTCATTGACAGTGAGCTTGTAGCGCCCCGGGTGCGCGATCACCGCCACACCCCCGGCCTGGGTGATCCAGCGCACCGCCTCGCCCAGACCCGCCCACTGGTGCGTTACAAAACCCGGCTTGCCGTCGGTGAGGTAGCGGCGAAACACCGCGCCGGTGTCGGTGCAGGCACCGGTTTCCACCAGCCAGCGGGCGAAATGGGTGCGCGACACCAGGGCCGGGTTGCCCACATAGCGCAAGGCGCCGTCGAACGCGCCCTTCAGCCCCACCTGGGCCAGGCCGTCGGCCATAGCCCGGGCGCGCGCCAGGCGGCCACCCCGGGTGCGCGCCAGGCCGGCCAGCAGCGCCGGGTCGGTGGCGTCGAAACCCAGGCCGACGATATGAACGGTTTCACCGGCAAAGCTGACCGAGATTTCGACGCCGTTGACAAAGCCCATGCCCAGATCAGCAGCGGCCTGGGCCGCCTCGGCCAGGCCGCTGGTCTCGTCGTGGTCGGTCAGGGCCCACAGCGCGACGCCGTTGGCATGCGCGCGCCGCGCCAGCGCGGTCGGGCTCAGGGTACCGTCAGAGAAACGGGAATGGCAATGCAGGTCGGCGTTGAGAAAATGCACCTGAATAGTTTCGCAGGTCTGCAATTGCGCGCGCTGGCGCCCGGTCAACGACCCTGTGCAATGCTGCGCGCGGCCGGTCCGCTGGCCAGCACTGCGCCGGCCCGGACCCCGGCTCCTGCCGCGACACAAACTCGAACGGGTGAAGGCCACCGACCTGTGTGCCAGCCCGCCATGCCTGCACCTTGCTGGAGACCCGAATGCCCGCGATCCCCACCGACCAGATCACCGGTCTCATCCTGGCCGGTGGCCGCGCAAGCCGCATGGGCGGCGTCGACAAGGGCCTGCAGAACCACTTGGGGCTGCCGCTGGCGATGCAGGCCCTGCTGCGGCTGCAACCGCAGGTGGGCGCGCTGATGCTCAACGCCAACCGCAACCTGAGCGCCTACGCATCGCTGGGTGTGCCGGTGTGGCCGGATGCGCCGGCCGGCCGTGGTGAGCCTTACCCCGGCCCGCTGGCCGGCTTCCTGGCCGGGCTGGCACATTGCGAAACTCCCTATCTCGTCACCGTGCCGTGTGATGTGCCGAACTTCCCTACCGACCTCGTGGACCGCCTGGCGGCCGCGCTGGTGGCCGAAGGCGCCGAGGTCGCGGTGGCTGCCACGCTGGAAGACGGCCGGGTGCAGGTGCAGCCGGTGTTCTGCCTGATGGCCGCCAACGTGCTGGAAAGCCTGGTTGCTTTCACTCAGGGTGGCCAGCACAAGGTCGACCACTGGACCGGCCAGCAGCGCTGCGCCACCGTGCTGTTTGCCGACGTCGACGCGTTCTTCAACGCCAATTCGCTGGAGGATCTGCAGCGGCTGCAGCCGCGCTGACCCTGGGTCGAGGTCTGGGGCCTGGTGACCAGCGCGCGGCAGATCACTGCTGTGCCAGCTGACGCCGGCATTGCCGGCGTTCCAGCGCGCTGATCTTGGCTTCGCAACGTGCCGCGGCGTCACTCATGCCACCGGCTGACGCGGCCGGGTTGGGCGGCAGCGCAACGGGCGCGGAGGCGGCGGGCGGGCGCGGGGGCACGCCAACCGGTACTGTCAGCTGTGGCAGCGCCGCACGCTCGGGCCGCATGCTGCCAGGCGCCGTGGCACTGTCGCGCACAGCCTCGGGTGACATCAGCTGCGGGCCGGGCCGGGCACTGGCCGATGCCATGGGCGCTGGAACCGAGGCCCGGGCCTGGGCCGCTGCC
>JBBRJU010000213.1:0-5345 GCA_038218895.1 Burkholderiales bacterium | reverse complement strand
GCCCCGGCGCCACGCCCACCACCAGTGCCAACAGCACGAATGCGCTGTCGCGCAGCAGGTCGTCGAGCAGATGGTTGCGGTTGTCGCTCCACAGCGTCATCTGCCGCTGGCTGTGGTGCACCGCATGCAACTGCCACCACCAGCCCACGCTGTGCTGGAGGCGGTGGTAGCCGTAATCGACCAGGTCGAACAGCAGCAGGTACAGCAGAAAGCTGACCCAGGCCAGGTCGGTGACGCCGGGCCACAGCCCGTCGAGCTGGAAGCCCTGCAGGCCTGCCAGGCGCAGCTGGCCGGTCAGTGCGTCCCACAGCGGGTCGATGGTGAGGAACAGCAGCACCCGGAACAGGCCGAGCCGGTGCACCAGGGTGTAGACGATGTCGGTGCGCACCGCAGCCCGGTCGGTGACCGGCTCCACCGGACGCCAGCGCTCCAGGCCCCGCATCAGCGTCAGCATCAGCGCGATCTGCAGCAGGCCCACCAGCAGCCAACCGGTGGCGCGGTAGCCCTCGGCCAGCAGGTTGCCCAGCCCCAGGTGGAACATCAAGGGCTGCAACAGGCCTTCAAACAACCACTGCTGTGCCAGGCCGAAGACATCGGTCAGGGTGTCCATCACCGCCGCCTCACTTGCCCGCCGCAGCCGCCCGGTAAGCCGGGTGGTCGCGCAGCGTGGCAAAACACAGGCCCCGTGCCTGCAGGCCGGCCACCAGCGGCGCCAGCACCGCCGGCGCCCAGGGCTCCTGGCGCGACCAGATGCCCAGGTGCGCTACCAGTATGTCGCCAGGCCGGATGCTGGCCAGGGCCTTCTTCAGCAACTGCTCGTTCGGGTACCTGTCGCTGGGCAACTCATCGCCCAGGAAACCAGCCGCCGCCCAGCCCACATGCCGCCAGCCGCAGGCACGTGCGGCCTGCAGCAGCGCCGGTGAAGTCTTGCCGCCGGGCGCACGGAACAACGGCAGCATGGCCTGGCCCGTCATCGCCTGGAAGCGGTCGGCCGGGCGCTGCAGTTCGGCGCAGTAGGCCGCTGCACTGAGCGTCTGGCGCTTGCCGGCCTGCGGGCCCATCGACGGCCGGGTGTCGAAGCGGCCACCGGGCCGGTCCGCCAGCCAGGTGTGGTGGTCCCAGGTGTGCGAGCCGAAGGCATGGCCGGCAGTGGCCATGCTGCGCCACCAGGGCGCCCAGTGGTCGTCCAGGCTCCAGCCGCCAGTCTGCGTGCGCTCATTGGCCAGGAAGAAGGTGGCCTGCACGCCGGCATCCCGCAGCACCTGGGCCACCAGCGGGGCCACGCCCATGTGACCGGTGTCGAAGCTGAGGTAGACCGGCTTGTCGCAGGTCGGCGCAGCGGCGCGCGTGGCTGCCGGCAGGCACGCAGCCAGCAACAGGCCGCCCAGCAGGCTGCGGCGCAGGCGTTCAGCGTGGCGCATGGTCCAGTGTCCACACGCCGTGCGGCGACTTGCCCACCGGCACCTGGCGCAGCAGCTTGCGGCTGTCGATGTCGATGAAGCTCAGCTTGCGCGCCCAGCGCGAGCTGACCAGCAGGGTCTTGCCGTCGGCCAGCACTTCCATGCAGTCGGGGCCGCTGGGGCCGGGCAACTCGGCCACCACCGCCATGGCCTGGATGTCGATCATGCTGATGGAATTGGCCACCCGGTTGCTGACAAACAGATGCTTGCCGTCACCACGCGCCCTGAAGGCATGCGCACCCATGCCGGTGGCGATGCGCTGCAGCAATTGCGGCGCGGCGCTGCCCACGTCGTACACCTCGACGAAGCGGTCGCCGGTGAGGCCGACGAACAGCCGCTTGTCGTCGCGGCTCAGGAACACGTCCGCCGGCATCTTGCCGGTCTTGATCTTCCAGCGTGGCGCCTGGCTGGCCAGGTCGATGGCCATCAGCTCGTCACTGTCTTGCAGCGACACATAGACCGTGGTGCTGCGGCTGTCGATGAAAAGGTGGCTGGGCGTCTTGGGCGCAGCGATGCGCCTGACCAGCTTCAACGGCTGGGCGGCATCCTTGGGCTGCCAGTGGTACAGGTCGACATGGTCGAGCCGGTTGGCGGCGGTGACGAACCACTTCATGTCGGGCGAAAAGCGCAGCTGGTAAGGGTCGGCGATGTCGACCAGGGTGCGCTGCACCTCGGCGGTGACCGGGTCGATGAAGGTCAGCGAATTGCTCAGCGCATTGGCCACGAGCAGGCTCTTTTCGTCGGGCGTGAGGTACAGGTGGTGCGGTTCCTTGCCGGTGGGAATGCGCTTGATCTCGGCGAACGTGACCGGGTCGATGACACTGACATTGGCGTCGAGCGAATTGAGCACGAAGATCGGCCTGGGGCCGGCAGCGGCCTGCGCTGCAGCGGGATGCAGCGTGGCAGCGAGCAGGCATGGCAGCGCAGCCAGGTGGCCAAGCGCAGCACGGCGGGACAAAGGGTACGGCATGGTCGGCGGCTCGGTCGGTGAGCCGGCTCAGGGGAGGGCTAACCCGCTAGTGTAGGCGGCCGATCAGACCGGACACGAACGAACAAGCCCGAACAAACCGCGCAGGACAGCCAGATTGCCCGGCACCGGCTCATGCGTCGTCGCCGCCGCTGCCCAGGATGCCGCCGAGCAGCCCACCACCCGCCACGGCACCGAGCACCGAGCCTTCTTCCCGCGAGCCGCCGCGCTGCGGCGCTGCGGCAAACACCCGGCTGGCCAGGCGGCTGAACGGCAGGCTCTGCAGCCACACCGTGCCCGGGCCGGTCAGCTTGGCAAAGAACAGGCCCTCGCCGCCGAACAGCGCGGTCTTGATCTTGCCGACGTACTGGATCTCGAAGTTCACATCGGGGGTGAAGGCCACCACGCAGCCGGTATCGACCATCAGCGTCTCGCCGGCGCGCAGCGCACGCTGGACCACGGTGCCGCCGGCATGCACGAAGGCCAGGCCGTCGCCCTCGAGCTTCTGCATGATGAAGCCCTCGCCACCGAAGAAGCCGACCGACAGCTTTTGCTGGAAGTAGATGCCCAAGGAGACGCCGCGCGCAGCGCACAGGAAGCTGTCCTTCTGGCAGACCAGCATGCCGCCGAGCTGGCGCAGGTCCATCGGCAGGATCTTGCCCGGGTACGGCGCACCGAAGGCGACCCGCTGCTTCTGCCCCGCATTGTTGGTGTAGACCGTGGTGAACAGCGATTCACCGGTCACCAGGCGCTTGCCAGCGCCCAGCAGCTTGCCGAAGAAGCCACCACCACCGCCCGAGCCATCGCCGAAGACCGTGTCCATGCCGATGCCGGCATCCATGAAGAACAGGCTGCCGGCCTCGCCCACCGCAGCCTCGCCGGGATCGAGCTCGATCTCGACAAACTGCATCTCCGAGCCCTTGATTTCAAAGTCAAGCACGTCCATTGCCATGGGTACCGCTCCTGTCTGCTGGGTGGCTTGAGAAAGCCGGTTGATTGCCGGGCGCGATGTATCCAGGCGGCATGGCGCCGGTGACTGATGGCGCAGGTGACTGATGGTGCCGGTGATTGATGGCGCCGTTGGCCAAGGCTGGCTGCACCAACGGCGAATGGCCCTCCGATGTCCCCGGCGCCCGCCGGTGCCGGTCACACCGTGTCGTCGTCCTTGGTGCCGAAGATCTTGTCACCCGCGTCTCCCAGGCCCGGGATGATGTAGCCGATCTCATTGAGATGGCTGTCCACCGCCGCCGTCCAGCAGCGCACGTCGGGGTGGGCGGCATGCAGGGCGGCAATGCCCTCGGGCGCGGCCACCAGCACCAGCGCGCGGATGTCGCGGCAGCCGCGGGCCTTGAGCAGGTCGATGGTCGCGATCATCGAGCCGGCGGTGGCCAGCATCGGGTCGACGATGATTGCGGTGCGCTCGCTCAAATGGCCGACGAACTTTTCGAAGTAATGCACCGGCTGCAGGGTTTCATGGTCACGCGCGAGGCCGACCACGCTGATCTTGGCGTTGGGCACCAGGTCGAGCACACCATCGAGCATGCCCAGGCCCGCCCGCAAGATCGGCACGATCGTCACCTTGCGCCCGGCGATCTGGTCGATCTCGACTGCGCCGCTCCAGCAGGCGATGGTGGTCTTTTCCAGCGGAAAGTCGGCCGTGGCCTCGTAGGCCAGCAGACGCGCCAGCTCGTGGGTCAGCTCGCGGAATTTCTTGGTCGAGATCCGGTCTTCGCGCAGCAGTCCGATCTTGTGGCGAACCAGGGGGTGGACGACGGTGATCACGGGCATGGCGGGCAACCTGCAGGGGGATGCACGCCAGTGTAGCCAGCGCCACCAGCCAGGCTGACAAGCGCGCCCACACGGCGGGGTCGATACAGCGGGGCCGACAGGATCAAGCCGACGCCCCCGGGACGACCTGCCCGGCGCGACACCGGGCGAGCGCCACGCCGGCAGGTGCTCAATCTGGCACTGCGGCTCCGCGCCGCTGCCGCAGCGCCTCGAACAGGCACACGCCGGCGGCCACCGATACATTGAGGCTTTCCACCGCGCCCGCCATCGGGATGCGCACCAGCAGGTCGCAGGTCTTCCTGGTCAGCGCCCGCATGCCGGGCCCCTCGGCGCCCAGCACCAGCGCCACCGGGCCGCTGAAGTCGATGTCGTAGAGCGTCTGTTCGGCATCCTCGGCCGTGCCCACCACTTGCAGGCCGCGGTCCTTCAGCGCATGGAGGGTGCGTGCGAGGTTGGTCACCATCAGGTAGGGCACGGTCTCGGCCGCCCCGCTGGCCACTTTGGCCACGGTGGCGTTCAGGCCCACGGCATGGTCCTTGGGTGCCACCACAGCGTGCACACCGGCGCCATCGGCCACGCGCAGGCAGGCACCCAGGTTGTGCGGATCGGTCACGCCGTCGAGCACCAGCACCAGCGGCGGGCCTTGCACCGCGTCGAGCACGTCGTCGAGTGAATGCACCGCAACCAGCGCCTCGACCTTGGCCACCACGCCCTGGTGGCGCGGGCTGCCGGCCAGGCGGATCAGGCGCTGGTCGTCGCTGTCGACCAGCTTGGCACCGGCCTCCGTCGCGCGCTCGACAAACTGGCGCATGCGGGCATCACGCCGCGTGGCATCGACATGGATCTCGATGACAGACGCGGGCGCGGTCTTCAACCGCACAGTGACGGCATGGAAGCCGAACAGGATCTTGGCGCTCAATGGGTAACCTCCGGGCTGTGCCCTGCGGTGCGCGCCCCTTCGGAGCGGCCAGGCGGGGCGCTGGCCGCACTGTAGCCGCTGGGCTCCTGCGCAACGGCCGCAACCGCTCAGCGCAATGCCTGCAGCGCCGTGAGCGTGCCGATCAACACTGGCTGGTGCAGCATGTAGATCAGCAAGGGCCAGCGCCCCAGCCAGGCCAGGCGCCGCCCCA
>JBBRJU010000212.1:0-5351 GCA_038218895.1 Burkholderiales bacterium | reverse complement strand
TCGATTCGATCGGCATGGCGGAATTGATCTTCAACTTCGAAGATACGTTCGGTCTGAAGCTGCCCGATGTGGCCGTGCAGTTGTCCACCTTCGGTGAAGTGGTCCAGTTCATCGACGATGCCGTGGCCAGCCAGCGTGCGGCGGCAGCCCCATCCGCCTTGGCGCAGGGTGTGCGGATCGCGACATGAGACGCGTGGCGGTCACCGGCATCGGTTTGGTGTCGCCGCTCGGCCACGACGCCGACAGCGTTTTCGAGACCGCGCGCAGCGGCCGCTCCTGCATCCATCGGCTGCAGATCGCAGGCGCGCACAGGCTGGCAGCGCCGCTGGCGGCCACGGTGGATTTCGACGGCAGTGCGCACTTCGAGCCGCCGCAGTTCCGCCTGCTCGACCGCGTCAGCCAGTTTGCGGTGGTGGCGGCCAGGCGCGCCCTGGCCGACGCTGGCTGTGAACTCACCGATGCCGAGCGCGCGCGGGCCGGTGTGTTCTTGGGCACCGGCATGGCGGGCACGCTGAGCATCGACGATGGTTACCAGACGCTGTATGGCGAGCAATCCGACCGCATCAAACCGATGATGATCCTGAAGGGCATGCACAACGCGCCCGCAGCCTGGATCGGCATCGACAACGCCTGGCGAGGCCCCAATCTGACCTATTCCACCGCCTGCTCGTCATCGGGCGTGGCCATCGGCGAAGCCTGGTTGCGCCTGGCCTGTGGCGCCTTGGACACCGCCATCGCCGGCGGGGCCGAGGCGCCGCTGTCGCTGGGATCGCTGAAGGCCTGGGAAGCGATGCACACACTGGCCAGTGAAGACGCTGCCGACCCGGCCCGTTCGTGCAAGCCGTTTTCCCGCAGCCGCAGTGGCATGGTGCTGGGGGAGGGGGCTGCGTTCGTGGTGCTGGAGGCCTGGGAGCACGCGCTGGCACGCGGCGCCGCGATCCACGGCGAACTGCTGGGCTACGGGCTGACCACCGACACCGGCCACATCGCGCGGCCCAGCGTGCAGGGCCAGGCAGCTGCGATGTCGTCGGCGCTGGCCGCTGCCGGCATCGCCGCAGCTGCCGTCGACGCCATCAACGCCCACGGCACCGGCACGCTGGCCAACGACCTGGCGGAAACTGCAGCGGTCAAGCAAGTATTCGGCGCACGCGCCAGCCAGATCCCCATCAGCGCGACCAAGGCCTTGCACGGCCACCTGCTGGGCGCTGCGGGGGCCTTGGAGTTTGTGCTCTCACTGCTGGCCTTGAAGCATGGCGTTGCCTTGCCCACCATGCATCTCGACACGCCCGATCCGAACTGCGACCTGGACTATGTGGCCGGTGTGGCGCGCGCGGGCGCGGCCGGGCGAACCATGTTGTCGAATTCGTTTGCTTTCGGTGGCACCAATGCGGTGCTGGTGGTGCGCGCTGCGCACTGACGCCTGAGCACGCCCGGCGCCTGCACTGGCCTTGCCCTGCCACGCTGGCAACTGCCGAGATCAAGCGACAGGCTGGACCACGCGTTGCTGCTCCGGGTCGTCCGGAATGACGGCGGGTACCGGTCCTTCGTCGGGCTCGACAGGCAAGGCATCGGGCACGTCGTCGGGATCGTCCTTGCCGGGGTGGCGGGGTTGGTGGGCATCGGTCTGGGGCATTGCGGGTCTCCTTGGTGTCGCGGTTGACAAAAGTGGCTGCAAGCGCTGCGGATGTTCTGCAGGAGCAGACCCATTGCATGCGTCGTCAATGATGCGCCGTCGGTGATGCGCCGTCGGTGATGCGCCGTCAATGATGCGCTTCGTCAATGATGCGCTTCATGAGGCCGATCGGTTCAGGCTTGCTTGCCAGGCGCATGCGGGGCAGCCTGCCCCAACAGGGCGGCGCGCACCGCCTGATCGAGCTTCTCGAAGCCGAACGAGACATCCACGACCGTGCCGTCCAAGAAGAAGGTGGGTGCTGCATGCACGCCGCTGCGCTCGCCGGCGCGGCGATGCTCCTGGATGCGTTGGGTGTAGATGCGATCCGCCATCTCGCCGTTGAAGCGGTTCATGTCGATGCCGATGGACTGCGCATGGGCGGTCAGCGCGGGCAGGTCCAGCTGGTGCGGCGGGCCAAACAGCAGGTGGTGCATGGCCCAGAACTCGCCTTGCGCGGCCGCTGCTTCGGCCGCCTCCGCTGCCAACTCGGCGTGCACATGCACCTCGACCAACGGGAAGTGCCGGAAGATGAAGCGCAGACGCTTGCCGCAGGTGTCGACGAGGTGCCGGACCAGCGGCTCGGCCTGGATGCAGGCCGGGCATTCATAGTCGCCATACTCCACCAGCGTCACGCTTGCTTGCGGGTCGCCCAGCATGTGGTCGGCTGCAGCGAGCGCGGCTTCGGGCACTGCGTCGGGCGTTGCGTTGTCGGGTTCGTTGTTCATGTGGCTCCTTGGGTGAAGGTCGCCTTCAGGCTGATTTCGGCCACGCTGGCCAACGCCTTCGACAACGGGCAAACCCCGAGACGCGCGCGCATTTGCGGCGTCCTTCGTGGCGTCATTCGCGGCCTCAGCGTTTCGCGGATTCCAGGGCCCGCGCGGTGGCGTCGGATTCCCACATGTTGGTCGTCACGTCGACTTCCGTGGCGCGGCCTGTCTTTGCGTCCATGTCGATCTGTACCTCGTAGCTGTTGCGGCCCTTGACGACCTCGTACTCGATGTAGTCGTTCTCGCGGTTGTTGGTGGAAGTGACCTGGTAGCCCATGTCGGCCAGCTTCTTGCGGTAGAAGTCGGGGGCCTGGCCTTTGGTCAGCGCCTTCGCGATCATGTCCTTCTCGCCCGACCACGCTTTCATGTGCTTGCGGTCGCTGAAGGCGCCGCCCATCATCATCGTGTACGTCTGGCCCTTTAGCGCGGCCTTTGTGCTGTCGGCGCGCCAGAGGTTGCTCGCCACTTCGACCTTGGTTGCCATCTTGGTCGTCTTGTCGACATCGATCTGCACTTCGGCGCTGGCATTGCCCTTGACGACTTCGTATTCCATGTAGTCGGCTTCGGCATCGTTGGTGGCGGTGATCTTCCAGCCCATGCTGGTGATCTTGTCCTTGATGGCCGCCACCGACTGGCCCGTCTTCAGGGCCTCTTGCAGGGCATTGCGGTCAGGGCCCGCCATCTTCATGTTGGCGCGGTCGCTGTCAGTGTTGTAGGCGCCTTGGTTAGCGCCGGCCATGGGGGACTGCTTGTCGGCGGCATGTGCGGCCAGCGGCAGCGCCAGGGCCAGCGCCAGCATCAGTGCGGAAGTCTTCGGGGTGGTGTGGTGGGTGGCTTGCATGTGCATCTCCTTGGCGCGACTGTTGAGGGGGATGCCACGCCAGTCTCCCGTCTGCAGGTGCGCCGGTCGTGCCGCGTCATCGGGGCCGTTGCAACCCTGCCTCGGCTTGCTGGGAGCCGAGACGCCGAACTGCTGCGACCGTCAGGCCATCGTGGCCGCCAGCCCGACTGCTGTCTGTCGGCGTGCGACCACGCGACAGGTCGGACGATGCCTACCCATGCAGGCGGCGCAGTGCAGGGCCCGCCGGTCTCTGGGCACCACCTGCACGCGATCTGCCTTCACTGCCCAGGCCAGACCCGTGCCCGTGGCCGCTTTCTACATCGCCCCCGTCCAGCAGGCGCGTCAGCGGCGCCTTGCGGCCCTCGTGGCCGGCCTGCCAGGCCATCTTTTGCTGCAGGCCCATGCTGCGGGCCGGTCACCCGCATGCGGCACACTGCCGCCACATGCTCACGCTGCACTTCGCCAACCGGCAGGAGACTTTGATCGACTTGCTGACCGTCGCGCTGCAGGCGGCTGGCGGTGACCCGTTCACGCCGGGCCAGGCCATCGTGCCCAGCGCGGCGCAGCGCAAGGCCATCACGCTGGCGCTGGCGCGGCGTTTCGGCGTCTGCGCCAACCTGCAGTTCGCCTTTCTTTCACCCTGGCTGTGGCTGCAGGGCACGCGGGTGCTGGCCGCGCTGCAGCCCGCTGGCGCGCAGTTGCAGCGCCCGGCTGACAGCCAGCAGGCGCCCTGGCAGCCGGTGCTGCTGGCCTGGCGGGTGCTGGCCGCGCTGAACGACACCGCCTGGGTGGCGCAGCAGCCGCGGCTGGCGCGCTACCTGGCCCAGGCAGACGCCGTCACGCGGCTCGACCTGGCCCAGCGTGTGGCGGGCCTGGTCGACCAGCACAGTACCTACCGGCCCGACTGGCTGGACGCCTGGGCGCAGGGCCGCAGCGCCCTGCCAGCCGGCGCCGCCGGCCGCGACGACGAAGCCTGGCAGGCCGCACTGTGGCGCCGGCTGCAGGCAGAAATCCATGCCGATGCCACCCAACCGCAGCCCGCCGCCACCGCCGCCCACCAACTGGCCACCGCGCTGCAGGCCCTGCCGGCCGGCCCTGCTGACGGCGCCGCACTGCAGGCCGCCGGCCTGCCACCGGCGGCGCATGTGTTCTGCCTGCCCAGCATCGCGCCGGTGCACCTGGCCCTGCTGCAGCAGCTGGCGCGCTGGGTCGATCTGCATGTTTATGCCCTGAACCCCTGCGCCGAATACTGGTTCGACGTGGTCGACCCGCGCCGTCTGGCTCGCCTGGCTGCCGCCGGCCGCGCCCAGCACCTGGACGTCGGCAACCACCTGCTGGCGGCCTGGGGCCAGCAGACCCAGGCCCAGCTGGCGGCGCTGGTCGACGCCTGCGGCGACGGTGTTGTCGACGACGACCACTACACCCACCACCCCGGCCACAGCCTGCTGGCCACGCTGCAAAACGCCATCCTGACGCTGCAAGACCTGGCGCCCGCCAGCCTGCCGCTGAATGCGGCCGACCGCAGCATCGAGCTGCACGTCTGCCACAGCCTGACCCGTGAGCTGGAGGTGCTGCAGAACACCCTGCTGGCACGCTTCACCGAGCCAGACCCGCCCGCGCCCGGCGACATCCTGGTGGTGGTGCCTGATCTGGAAACCGCCGCGCCGCTGATCGACAGCGTGTTCGGCACCGCGCCGGCGGCACTGGCCCTGCCCTTCACCATCACCGGCCGGGCGCAGAGCCAGCTGAACCCGGCCGCCCGCGCGCTGCTGGACGCGCTGGGCCTGGCCGCGTCACGCGGCACCGCCAGCGCGGTAGTCGGACTGCTGCAACAGCCGGCGGTGGCTGCGCGCTTCGGGCTCGACGATGAAGGCCTGGCGCGGGTACACGGCTGGCTGCTGGATGCCGGCGTGCACTGGGCCTTCGACGCGCCCCAGCGCGCCAGCCTGGGGCTGGGCGCCGACGGCCGCCACAGCTGGGCCGACGGGCTGGACCGGCTGTTTCTCGGCCATGCCCTGCCCACCGATGCCGCGCCCTTCGACGGCCGCCTGCCCGCCGGCGAGGCCGAAGG
>JBBRJU010000211.1:0-5362 GCA_038218895.1 Burkholderiales bacterium | reverse complement strand
CCTCGCCCCAACCAGGAGAACACGATGTTCAAAGCCGTCTTGCTGCAGCAGACCGACGACAAGAAGACCCGCGCCGAACTGGTTGACCAGGACGACAGCGCGCTGCCGGATGCAGCCACCCACCCGGTGACGGTGGATGTGGCCTACAGCACGCTGAACTTCAAGGACGCACTGGCCATCACCGGCAAGGGCGCGGTGGTGCGCAGCTGGCCGCTGGTGCCCGGCATCGACCTGGCCGGCACGGTGGCCGAGAGCCACCATGCCGATTGGAAGGCAGGCGACCAGGTGGTCGTCACTGGCTGGGGCATGGGCGAAAACTTCTGGGGCGGCCTGACCCAGCGCCAGCGGGTGCAAGCTGGCTGGCTGCTGAAGATCCCGGCGCCCTTCACCCCGCGCAGCGCGATGGTGATCGCCACCGCCGGTTTCACTGCGGCCCTGTGCGTGATGGCACTGCAGAAGCACGGCCTGCAACCGGGCGATGGCGAGGTGCTGGTGACCGGCGCGGCCGGCGGTGTGGGCTCGATCGCCGTGGCGCTGCTGGGCAAGCTGGGCTACACCGTGGTGGCCTCCACCGGCCGGCCGCAGGAATCTGACTACCTCACCAGGCTGGGCGCTGCGCGCATCATCGACCGAAACACCCTCAGCCAGCCGGGCAAGCCGCTGCAGAAGGAAACCTGGGCCGGCGTGGTCGACACCGTGGGCAGCCACACCCTGGCCAATGCCTGTGCTGCCACCCGGTTCAACGGCGCAGTGGCGGCCTGCGGCCTGGCCCAGGGCGGTGACTTCCCCACCACGGTGATGCCGTTCATCCTGCGTGGCGTCACGCTCTACGGCATCAACAGCGTGTTCGTGCCCAATGCCCAGCGAACCGAAGCCTGGGCGCTGATGGCCAAGCACCTGGATGCCGCCCTGCTGGATTCATTGGCCACCGAGATCGGCCTGGCGGAGGCGATTGCCTACGCGCCCAAGCTGCTGGCCGGCGAGGTGCGCGGGCGAACGGTGGTGAACACGTCGCGCTGACGCGTCCTTGTCTCGACCCGCTTTTGGCTCGTTGTGGTCGCTCGATTCAATTTACGCCTTGCGCTGGCTTCGCCGGTTCGATGCACCGCGCCGGGTCTCGCCCCGGCAGACGACCACCCTTTTGTCGCGCCAAAAGGCTGGCCCAAAACGCGCCTTCCAAACTGCGCGTTGAGGTCGGTGCACCTGTGCAGACCCAGACGCTGCGCCTCGCCTGTCCGGCTCGAACAGAGTCAGCCGGAATCAACGCGGCACAGTCCACCGCCGTGCCACCCCGGTCAGGGCTGTGAAGCGCAGACCTCCGCAAGGCCCGATCGCATGCGGCAACCGGCTCAGATGACGGTCTGCTGAGCCTCACCAGCGCCAAAGCGATTGCGGTCGTCTATAGCAAGGTGTTCGAGCCGGACAGGCGAGGCGGAGCGCCTGGGTCGACAAAAGCGCCTGGGCCTCAACGCGCAGTTTGGACAGCGCGTTTTGGGCCAGCCTTTTGGCGCGACAAAAGGGTGGTCGCCTGCCGGGGCGAGACCCGGCGCGGTGCAATGAACCGGCGAAGCCAGCGCAAGGCGAACCAAGCAAAACCCAACGGCAGCAACGAGCCCCAAGCCGGCGCCGCTCAGCGCTGCGTCTTCATCAAATTGCGCCCGATCACCAGCTGCATGATCTGCGACGTGCCTTCATACAGCCGAAACAGGCGCACGTCGCGGTAGAAGCGCTCGATGCCGTAGTCGGCCATGTAGCCGGCGCCGCCGAAGATCTGCACTGCGCGGTCGGCCACGCGGCCGCACATCTCGCTGGCGAACAGTTTGCAGCAGGCAGCTTCTGTCACCACGCTCTGGCCGTTGTCGCGGCGGCGGGCGGCGTCCAGCACCATGCATTCGGCAGCGTAGATCTCGGTCAGGCTGTCGGCCAGCATCGCCTGCACCAGCTGGAATTCACCGATCGCCTGGCCGAACTGCTGGCGCTCGGCCGCATACGCCAGGGCGTCGGCCAGCATGCGCTTGGCTGCGCCCACGCACACTGCGGCGATGTGGATGCGGCCCTTGTCCAGCACCCGCATCGCCATCTTGAAGCCCTGGCCCTCCTTGCCACCGATCAGGTTGGCCGCCGGCACCCGCACGTTGTCGAAGATGACATCGCAGGTGTGGGCGCCGCGCTGGCCCATCTTTCGGTCGGGCAGGCCCAGGCTGATGCCGGGGCTCTTGGCATCGACGATGAAGGCCGACACACCCCCAGCGCCCGGCGTGCCCGGATCGGTGCGCGCCATCAGCGTGAACAGCCCGGCTTGCGGCGCATTGGTGATGTAGCGCTTGCTGCCATTGACCACATAGTGCTCACCGTCACGGATGGCGGTGGTGCGCAAGGATGCCGCGTCCGAGCCCGCGCCGGGCTCGGTCAGCGCGAACGAGGCGATCATCTCGCCGGTGGCCATCCTGGGCAGCCACTGCGCCTGCTGCGCCGGCGTGCCGTCGAACACGATGCCCTGCGAGCCGATGCCCACCGTGTTGCCGATCACCGAGCGAAAAGCCGGCGACGTGTGGCCCAGCGCGACCATCACCCGCACTTCTTCTTCCATCGTCAGCGCCAGGCCGCCATGGGCCTCGGGGATGGTCAGGCCGAACAGGCCCATGGTGCGCATGTCCTGCACCACGTCGGGCGGGATCTGGTCGGTGTCGGCCACCTGCTGCTCCAGCGGCCGCAGCCGCTGCTGCACAAAGCGCTCGACCGTGGCCACCAGGGCCTGGATGGTTTCTTCGTCGCGGATCATCGTGTGCGCTTCACAGGGTGTCTGCGGTGCCGAGGATGGCGGTGGCCTGGCTGCTGAGCGTGCCGCCATTGCCATGCGCCAGCGCCACGTCGACACCGGCCACCTGGCGGTCGCCCGCGTCGCCGCGCAGCTGCTGCACGGCCTCGATCAGCGCGAAGATGCCGTACATGCCCGGGTGGGTGCAAGACAAGCCGCCGCCATTGGTATTGACCGGCAGGCTGCCGCCGGGGCCGATGGCACCGCTTTCCACGAAGGCACCGGCCTCGCCCTTGGCGACGAAGCCCAGGTCTTCCAGGAACAGCAGGGTGTTGATGGTGAAGGCGTCGTACAGCTCGGCCACCTGCACGTCCTGGGGGGCGAGGCCGGCCATGGCATAGGCGCCAGCGCCGCTCTGGCTGGCGGCGGTCACGGTCAGGTCGGGCATGCTGCTGATCTGGCGGTTCCAGCAGGCGGTGGCGGTGCCCAGCACGTAGGCCGGTTTTTGCGGCCCCGCCTTGGCGGCGTCAGCACGCTGCAGCACAAAGGCGCCGGCGCCGTCGGTCACCAGGCAGCAATCACGCACCGTCAGCGGGCTGGCGATCATGCGGGCCTTCAGCACGTCGTCCACCGTCAGCGGGCCACGCTCGAAGGCGTCGGGGTTCTTCTGCGCCCAGGCGCGGGCCGACACTGCCACCTGCGCCAGCTGGCGCCGGGTGGTGCCGAACTTCGCCATGTGGGCCGACGTGGCCAGCGCATAGGCCGCCACCGGGAACACCGGGTCGTACGGCATCTCGTAGGGCTGCGGGTCCATCTGGCGGCGGGCGGCGGCCACGGCGGCGCGGTTCATCGTACCGCTGCGCTGGGTGCTGCCGTAGCACACCAGCACGTTGTCGCACTGGCCGGCCTGCAGCGCCAGCATCGCCGGCATCAGGTGGGCGATGAAGCTGCTGCCCCCCAGCATGGTGCCGTCGATGAAGCGCGGGTTGATGCCCAGGTATTCGATCACCGGCATCGGCCACATCGTGCTCAGCACGCTGGCGGTGCAGATGCCGTCGATGTCCTGCATCGTCAGCCCGGCATCGGCCACCGCGCGGTGGGCAGCGGTGGCCAGCAGCTCGATCTCGGTGTAGCCGGGGGTCTCGCCATTGCCGAACAGGCCAATGCCCGAGATGGCGGTGGCGCCGCGCAGGCTGCGCAGTTGTGGCGTCATGGTGGCAGGGCGGGGATCGCTGCTCATGCCGGCACCGCCGGGTCGAATACCACCAGGCCCTTGCCGTCGGTCAGTTGCACCCGCGCGCGCACCCGCAGGCCGATGGGCACCGCATCGGATGCCAGGCCTTCCACCCGGCTGAGCAGGCGCACGCCTTCGTCCAGGTCGACCAGGCAGACCTGGTAGTTGCCGCCCTGGTCGGGCTTGCGGCCGATGGTGGTGACAGCGGCCACCGTGCCCAGGCCGGCTGGCGCCACCAGGGCCGGCTCGCCGGCGCCACAGTGCGGGCAGACGGCGCGCGGAAAGTAAACATGCTGGCCGCAGGCGGCACAGTGCTGGATGAGGAAACGGCCCTGGTCCAGCGCCTGCTGGTGCCGGGCCTGGATGCCTTGCTGGGGTTGGGTCATGGTGGGGAGCGCCGTGGCTGAACGAGTCGTGCCGACAGTCTGCCCAAGCCTGCGCCGCCGCGCCATTCGGTTTTGCCGAAGGGCCCCCACGCCCGGCGGCGAAGCTGGCCGCCAGGCATGCGTACAAACCCCCGCTTTGGTGATTGCGAATTGCCGCCGCAGTGCCGCTGGGGGAAGCTCGTGCTTTTCCCCACTGTGGATGCCCACCATGCCCACCATGCCCACCATGCCCATTTCTGCCCGCCGCACCGCCCTGGCCGCCGTCGCGCTGGCCGCCTTTACTTGTGTTGGCCAGGCGCAGACGCCTGCCGCCAATGTGCGGCTGCTGGTGGGCTATGCCGCCGGCGGCCCGGTGGACGCAGTGGCCCGCATCTTTGCACCGGCACTGGCCAAGGAACTGGGCGCCAACGTGATCGTCGAGAACAAGCCGGGCGCCAGTGGCGCGCTGGCCGGCGAGCAGACCAGCACCGCGCCGCCCGACGGCGCCACCTTCTGGTTTGCCGCCAGCCCCACCGTCACCATCGTGCCGAACATCCAGAAAAAGCTGAAGTTCGATGCGATGCGCGACCTGACGCCGGTGGTGCCCCTGCTGACCTATGCCAATGTGCTGGTGGTGCCGCAGGCCAGCCCGCTGCAGACGGTGCAGGACCTGCTGGCCCAGGCCCGCGCCAACCCGGGCAAGGTGTTCTACGGCTCGGCCGGCGTGGGCGCGTCCAACCATCTCAGCGGTGAACTGCTGGCCCACCAGGCCGGCGTGCAGCTGACCCATGTGCCCTACAAGGGCAACGCCCCGGCCATGAACGATGTGATCGGCGGCCAGTTGCAGATGATGTTCGACATCGTCGGCGGTGCGCAGAAGTTCATCACCAGTGGCCAGGTGCGCGCGCGGGCCGTCACCTCGGCCACACGCAACCCGATGCTGCCCAACGTGCCCACCATGCGTGAGGCCGGCATGCCCGGCTACGAGGTGGTCGGCTGGATGGC
>JBBRJU010000210.1:0-5385 GCA_038218895.1 Burkholderiales bacterium | reverse complement strand
GAAATCGTCGATCTGCTTGGTCAATTCCTGGAACGTGGTGCTGGTCGTGCGGCCACAGCCAGGGCAGGCGGTGACGCTGGGGTTGAAATTGCGCAGGCCCAGAGCCTGCAGGAATTCGAGCGCGACCACCACTTCCTGGGTACGCGCCTCGCCGGGCTGCGGTGTCAGGCTGACGCGGATGGTGTCGCCGATACCCTGCTGCAGCAGCTGGCCCAGCGCAACGGCGGAGGCCACCGTGCCCTTGGTGCCCATGCCGGCTTCGGTCAGGCCCAGGTGCAGCGGGTAGTTGCAGCGCAGGGCCAGCGCCTGGTAGACGGTGATCAGGTCCTGCACGCCGCTGACCTTGCAGCTGATGATCACCTGGCTCGGCGCCATGCCCAGTTCGCAGGCCCAGTCGGCCGACTGCAGCGCCGACTTGACCAGCGCCTGGTACATCACCTGTTTTGCATCCCAGGGCTGGGCGCTGCGGGCGTTGTCGTCCATCATCTGCGCCAGCAGTTCCTGGTCGAGGCTGCCCCAGTTCACGCCGATGCGCACCGGCTTGTCGAACACCAGCGCCGCCTCCACCATCGCGGTGAACTGCCGGTCGCGCTTCTCGCCCTTGCCCACGTTGCCGGGGTTGATGCGGTACTTGCTCAGCGCCTCGGCACACGCCGGATGCTCGGTCAGCAGGGTGTGGCCGTTGTAATGGAAGTCGCCGACCAGCGGCACGTCGATGCCCATGCGGTCGAGCTGGTCGCGGATGTGCGGCACGGCCTGCGCGGCTTCGGGCGTGTTGACCGTGATGCGCACCATCTCGCTGCCGGCGATCGCCAACTCTTTGACCTGGATGGCGGTGCCGATCACGTCCACCGTGTCGGTGTTGGTCATGCTCTGCACCCGCACCGGGGCATCGCCACCCACAGTGACCACCCGGCTGCCCCAGACCACGCGGGCCTGCAACGAGCGGCGGGCCAGTGGCAGCGCGGGCGGGATCAGGGTCAGGTCGTCGAGGTTACGCATGGCGGTCGGCTCACGGCAGGGTGATGTTGGCGATGTTGTCGCGCGCGGCAGTGGACAGGTTCACCGGCTGGCCGCGGAACAGCAACTCGGTGCCCTGCGCATTGCCGATTCTCAGCCGAACCGGCAGCACGGGTGTCAATGCCACCGTCTCGCCTGCGGGCACCAGCCGGGCCATCAGCGTCTGGCCACTGCCGTCCACCGCCTGCACCCAGGTGGGCTGCACGGCACGCAGCACCAGGGCGGCGTCGGCCGCTGCCTGGCTGGCGGCCGCAGGACTGGCTGTGGCCGTGGCCATGGCTCTGGCAGCAGTCCCGGCCACCGGCATGCCGGCTGTCGCAGCATCGGGTACGTTTGGCGGTGAGGCGGTGCCGCTGCCAGACACCGCAGACGCCGCATCTGCTGGTACGGGTGCGGGTGCAGGGTCGGTCACGGCTGCCGGATCGCTGATCGGCGCCAGCCCGCCTGCACCGCTGGGCGGCATCACCGGCGCCATGGCGCCGTCGGGCAGCGGCAACGCCTGCAACAGGCCGGGCTGGCTGGGCACCAGCACAAAGGCGGCGGCAGCGGCCAGCAGCAGGCCGGCCAGCCACAGCGCCGGGTGGCGCCAGGGCAGCCAGGCCGCAGCGTCAGCACGCCCCGCGCGTTCACGGAAGGGCGTGTTCAGGCCGGAGTCCACCCGCTCCAGGCTGCCGGGTGGTGCGCCAGGCAACAGCGCCAGCACCGGCGCCGGGTCGATCTTCAGCACGCGGCAGACGGCGAGCGCCAGCGCCCGGGCAAAGGTGGCGTCGAGCAACTCCTGGGTGCGGCCGGATTCCAGCGCCTCCAGCTTGGCCGGGGTGACCTTGATCGACGCGGCCAGCGCGGCGATGTGCAGGCCCTGCTGCTGGCGCGCGGCCCGCAACAGCGCACCGGCTTGCACGGCATCGGTGCCGGGGGTCACACGGCTGGCGGCGGGGCTGGCGGAGTTGCTTGCGGAAGGGGAGGCAGAAGGATCAGTCATCAAAGCGGCCCCGCTCGAACAGCGCAGCCTCGGGTGATGGGGCAAAACGCTGGCGCAGACGGTCGCCCAGCACCCGCACGGCAGCGTCCCGGCCCAGCTTGCGTTCAATGCGTGCGGCCAGCCACAGGGTCTGGGCGTTGGTGGCGTCAGGTGTCTCGTTGATGCGCCCGATGTAGAAGCTGGCGCGCTCGTAGGCGCCGCGGCGGTACAGCACCTCGGCCAGGTTCAACCCGGTGCTGGGGTTGGCCGAGTCCAGCTCGTAGGCACGCATCAGCGCGGCCTCGGCCTCGGCGAACTTGCCGTCACGGCCATAACAGACGCCGCGGGCCAGCAAACTGCGGGCCTGGTCGCGGTACTGCGGCAGCGCCAGCAGGGCGTCGAAGCGGGCCTGCGCGGCGGCGAACTGGCCGCGCTGGCACAGGAACCAGGCCTGGTTGTGCAGCGTGGGGCCGTCGCGCGGGCTGAGCTGCAGCGCACGCGCAAAGCTGTCCTCGGCCAGGCGGTCTTCGCCCATCGCCGCGTAGATCATCGCGCGCAGATTGAATGCCTCGGCCATGTCGGGCTTGACCTGCATCGCCAGCTTGGTTTCATCCAGCGCGGTCTCCAGCTGGCCGCGGCTGAAGTAGGCGGTGGCCAGCTCCAGCCGCACCCGGGCACGGCGCTCCTGATCGGTCTGGTCGGAGGCTGTCAGCACCGGTGTCGGCTGGTCGGCCGGCACGGCGCCAGGACCGCCAGCGCAGGCAGAAAGCAGCGTGGCGGCCAGCAGCGCGAGCGGCGCCAACCTCGCCAGCCGCGCCAAGCTCGCCAGCGGCCCAATCAAACGGTGCACACTGCTCATGGCCGCACCGGCGGCGCCGCTTCGATGGGGATGACCGTGCGGATCACCGGACGGGTGAGCCGGACCTGCACCTGGGTGCGGTCCTGCACCTCGCCGGCCAGCTGGCCGCAGGCGGCGTCGATGTCGTCACCGCGGGTCTTGCGCACGGTGGTGACGATGCCGGCGTCCTGCAGGAGTTTGGCAAAGGCCAGCACCCGCTCACGCGGCGAGCGCAGCAGGCCGGAGGCCGGGAAGGGGTTGAACGGGATCAGGTTGAACTTGCAGGGCACCCGCTGGGCGCCGTCGTGCCCAGCCACCAGGGCGATCAGCTGGCGCGCCTGCTCAGGGCCGTCGTTCACGCCGTCGAGCATGCAGTATTCGAAGGTGATGAAGTCGCGCGGCGCTGCGTCCAGGTAATGTCTGCAGGCTGCCAGCAACTCGGCCAGCGGGTATTTGCGATTCAGCGGCACCAGTTGGTCGCGCAGCGCGTCGGTGGGCGCGTGCAGGCTGACAGCCAGCGCCACCGGGCAATCCTGCTGCAGGCGCTCGATCATCGGCACCACGCCCGAGGTGGACACGGTGACACGCCGGCGCGACAGGCCATAGCCGTGGTCGTCGAGCATCACCCGCAGCGCCGGCAACAGCGCCGCATAGTTCTGCAGCGGCTCGCCCATGCCCATCATCACCACGTTGCTGATGACCCGGTCAGGCCTGCCCAGCCGGTGGCGCAGGTGGTGCTCGGCAAACCACAGCTGTGCCAGGATCTCGCCGGTGCCGAGGTTGCGGCTGAAGCCCTGGTGGCCAGTGCTGCAGAACCGGCAGCCCACGGCGCAGCCCGCTTGCGACGACACGCACAGCGTTCCGCGGTCGTCCTCGGGGATGAACACGGTTTCCACCGCGTCGCCGCCGCCGACGTCGAACAGCCACTTGATGGTGCCGTCGGCTGACGCCTGCTCGCTCAGGATCTTCAGTGGCCGCACTTCGGCCGCGCCTGCGAGCTTGTCGCGCAGCGACTTGGCAAGATCGGACATCAGGGCGAAATCAGACGCGCCCTTCTGGTGCACCCACCGGAACAACTGCACCGCGCGAAAGCGCTTCTCTCCCAGCGTGGCACACCAGGCGGCGAGTGCGTCCAGGTCGAAATCGAGCAGGTTGACCGGCGGGGCCACAGGTTCAGGCGGTCAGCGGCTGTAGACGTTCATGCCGGGGAAGAAAAACGCAATTTCTGCGGCTGCGGTCTCCGGGGCGTCCGAACCGTGCACCGCGTTGGCGTCGATGCTGTCTGCAAAGTCGGCACGGATGCTGCCCTTGTCAGCCTTTTTCGGGTCGGTGGCGCCCATCAGGTCGCGGTTCTTGGCGATGGCGCCCTCACCTTCGAGCGCCTGGATCATCACCGGGCCCGAGATCATGAAGCTGACCAGGTCGTTGAAGAACGGTCGCGCCTTGTGCACGCCGTAAAACGCTTCGGCTTCGCCGCGCGACAGGTGGGCAATCCTGGCGGCCACCACCTTCAGGCCGGCACCTTCAAAACGGGCGTAGATCTGGCCGATGACGTTCTTGGCAACAGCATCGGGCTTGATGATCGAGAGGGTGCGTTCGGTGGCCATGGTGGTTTCTCCTGAAATCAAAGGCTTGAAAATCAACCCGGGATTCTAGCGTCGGACGGTGTCAGGCCAAGTGCGGCTCAACGGCCACCACCACGGCGGCCACCGCCACCGCCACCGCTGCTACCACCACCACCGCTGCCGCTGCCGCTGCGGCGGCCACCGCCACCGCCACCGCCACCGCCACCACCAGCCCCCCCGTTGCCGTGGAACTTGCGCACGAAGGCATCGGCACCGATCAAACCCAGAGAGGTCTTCATCGGATCGGGCTGGCCACCGCTGCCACCACCGCCGCCCTTGCGGCCGCCGCCCCCGCCGATGCCGAAGCCCTTGGGCTTCTGCACGAAGCGCTTGTCGTAGGTCTGCTCCAGCGGGTTGGGGATCGGCCCGTCCTCGGCGATCTCGCGCCGCGGCGCCCGCGCCTCGCGGATGGCCCGCTTGTCGAAGGTCTGCATCAGCGGGTTGGGGATGGCGGCGAAGTTCTGGTGTTCGATGTCGTCCGTGTCGCGGTCGGCCGGCGGGCGCTCGGCGCGCTCACGGCGCTCCTGCGGCGGCCGATCCGGCCGCGGGCCACGCTCGGGCCGGTCGCGCTCGGCGCGCTGCGGCGGCGGGCCGGTGCGGCGATTGGCGTTGTTGCCATTGCCGCCGTTGTTGTTGCCGTTGTTGCCGTTGTTGTTGTTGCCGCGGGGTGCGCCTTCGCGTTGCCCTTCCCGCAGGCTGTCCCGCGGACCATCGCGCGGGCCGTCATGGCGTTGCGGCTTGGGGCCACGCGCCTCCACCTGCTGCTCGCGCACATTGCCGGCCAGGCGCCGCACCTCGCGCACATCGTCCTGGTTCAGGTCGACGAACACGCCACGCTTGAGGCCACGCGGCAGCACCACGCAGCCGTAGCGGATGCGGATCAGCCGGCTCACGCCCAGGCCCACCTTGTCGAAGAGCTTGCGCACCTCGCGGTTGCGGCC
>JBBRJU010000209.1:0-5391 GCA_038218895.1 Burkholderiales bacterium | reverse complement strand
CCTTGCCGTAGTGCGCCTGGGCACCCGAAACCGGTGCGACGTGGCCGATCTTGACGACCATGTCCTGCGCCATGACGTTGCCGGCGAGCATTGCCGTGGCAGCCGCGACGATCACATTGAGCTTGACTTGCATGAAAAAACCTCCCGATGGGATGGATGGATGGAGAGCGGAAACACTGCCGGGTGGGCGGTTTCTCGACCGATCGGACGATACACCGGTTGCGGCCCAGTTCTGGTGCTCCGCCCCTCGGGGCTTGCCCTAGCGCAGCAGCGGCGCGATTGGCGTCAACGCGCAAGGCGCGTGGCGCGTTTGCCCCGGCCTGATCAGGCGGGGTCCTGCGGGTGGTTCACCGGCGCCCGGCCGGCCGCCAGGTGCGCGCGCCAGCGCTGCCGGCCGGCGGCCACCTCGTCGTCGGCCCGTGCCACCAGCTCGATGGTGCGCGCGGGCAGCGGCGCGTCGCCCGACCCATTGCCTGACCCGTCGCCCGACCCGTCGCCCAACCCACCCGGGCCCAGGTTCACCAGCACGTCACAGGCGCCGGCGTCGGCCGGCTGCTCGGCCAGCCACAACGGCGTGGGCGCCAGGTGCGGCGGCGGCCGTTCGCCGGCACGCAAGCGGGCGTGGGGGATGAACTCTCCCGGGTCGAAGGTCCACAGCAACTGGTCCAACCGGGCCAGCTGCGCCGCATCACCGGTCACCACCACCCGCTTGCCTGCGCGGTAGGCCTTGCGCAGCAACCGGCAGGCATAGGGCTGCTTGCCGGCCAGGCCGGTGTGAAAGTCCACCTGTGACATCAGGCTGCGCGGTGGCCGCTCACTTTGCCTGGGCCAGCACCCAATGCGTCAGCAAGCCCACCGGTCGGCCGGTGGCGCCCTTGGCGGTGCCGCTCTTCCAAGCCGTGGCGGCGATGTCGAGATGCGCCCAGCGCAGCTTGGCGGTGAAGCGCTTGAGAAACATGGCCGCAGTGATGGCGCCGCCCGGGCGGCCGCCGATGTTGGCGATGTCGGCGAAGTTGCTCTTCAGGCCTTCGTCGTACTCGTCGTCCAGCGGCAAACGCCAGCAGGTGTCGAGCGCTGCGTGGCCGGCGGCCAGCAGGTCGGCGGCAAGCGCCTCATCGGGCGAGAACATGCCCGAATGCACGGCACCCAGCGCCACCACGCAGGCACCGGTGAGGGTGGCGATGTCGACCACCGCTGCGGGCTTGAAACGCTCCACATAGGTCAGTGCATCACACAGGATCAGGCGGCCCTCGGCGTCGGTGTTCAGCACCTCGATGGTCTGGCCCGACATGCTGGTGACCACATCGCCCGGCTTCAAGGCCCGGCCGCTGGGCATGTTCTCGCAGGCGGCGATCACGCCGATCAGATTGAGCTTGGGCTTGAGCTGCGCCACGGCACGCATCGTGCCCACCACGCTGGCGGCACCGCCCATGTCGAACTTCATCTCGTCCATGCCCTCGCCGGGCTTCAGGCTGATGCCGCCCGAATCGAAGGTGATGCCTTTGCCGACCAGCACCAGCGGCGCTGCGGTCTTGGCCGCGCCGCTGTAATGCATGACGATGAACTTGGGCGGCTCGTCCGAGCCCTGCGCCACCGCCAGGAAACTGCCCATGCCCAGGGCCGCGATCTGCTTCTGGTCCAGCACCTCGATCTTCAGGCCCTGGGCCTTGGCCATCTTGCGCGCCTCGGCCGCCAGCAGCGTGGGCGTGCAGTGGTTCCCCGGGCGGTTGGCCAGCTCACGCGCCAGGGCCACGCCCTCGGCAATGGCCGCGCCGCGTGCCAGGCCGGCAGCGGCAGCAGCGGCAGCGGCCTTGTCGACCAGCAGGGTCAGCCTGGCCAGGGCCGGTGCCTCGGCGGCGCTGGGCTTGGTGGTGCGGTAGACATAGACCGCATCTGCCGCGCACGTGGCCAGCGCCTCGGCCTGGGCTGCACCTGTGGCACCACCCTCCTGGTCACTGTCCAGGCCATCACCGCCAGCCACCAGCACGGCCAGGTGCTTGACGCCCAGGCCCTTGACCAGCGCGATGCCTGCAGCCGCCGCCACCTTGATGGCGCGTGCGCTGCTGTCCTTGGCCACGGCCACGGCCACCCGCGGCGCCTTGACACCCGGCACCTGGCGCAGGTAGGCGCACTTGCCGGGCTTGAGCACCAGGTCGCCATGCTTGATGGCCTCGGCCACGCTGTCGGCCAACGGGGCGTCGAGCGTGGTGGGGACGGAGCCGCCCACGATCACCAGCAACAATGCATCTGCGGCCAGCTTGGCGGTGGCGCCTGGGGCCATCACTTGGGTCTGAAAGTCCATGTTCTGCCTCGTCATAAGATCGAAAGATGTTATTCGATGCAACTTTGCGCCGAGAGCTGGCCCGCAGCTTCGGTGCGACCCTGGTGGTCATCCTCACCATCGTGATCACGATGATGCTGATCCGCACCCTGGGGCTGGCCGCCGGCGGCTCGGTGGCGCCGGAAGACGTGGTGCTGCTGCTGGGCTATACCGCGCTGGGCCACCTGCCGACGATGCTGGCGCTGAGCCTGTTCGTGGCGGTGGTGGTGACATTGGGGCGCATGTACCGCGACAGCGAGATGGCGATCTGGTTCGCCAGCGGCCTGGGCCTGGGCCGGTTCGTGCGGCCAGTGCTGGGCATGGCCTGGCCGGTGCTGGTGGTGGTGGGCGCGCTGCTGCTGTTCGTCTGGCCCTGGGGCAACCAGAGCAGCGCAGAACTGCGCAGCCGCTATGAGCAGCGCAGTGATCTGTCACGCGTGGCGCCGGGCGTGTTCCAGGCCTCGCGCGACGGCAGCCGGGTGTTCTTCGTCGACCGCGCCAGCCAGGAGGGCGTGGAAGGCCACAACGTGTTCGTGCTGACGCGCCAGCCGCCGCTGGAGAGCGTTGTGTCAGCGCGCAGCGGCCAGCTGCTGACCGAAGGGGCCGACCGGGTGCTGCAGCTCGACGCCGGCCAGCGCACCGAAACCGACAGCCAGACCGGCGTGCGCACGCTCTCCAGCTTCGAGCGCTACCGGGTCGTGGTCGGTGAATCGGCGGCCCGCAGCGCCGAGGCGGCGGCGCCCAAGACGTTGTCGACGCTGGCGCTGATCCGCGACCCCATCCTGCGCCACCAGGCCGAGCTGGCCTGGCGCATCGGCCTGCTGCTGGCCGCCGCCAACCTGCTGCTGCTGGGCGTGGGGCTGGCCGCCACCCAACCGCGGCGGGCGACCAACTGGAACCTGCTGCTGGCGCTGCTGAGCTTCGTCGTCTACTTCAACCTGATCAACCTGTCGCAGGCCTGGGTGGCCAGCGGCAAGACGGGCATGGGCGCCATCCTGCTGGCGCTGCACGGCGGCGTGTTCGCGCTGGGGCTGGCGCTGATCTGGTGGCGCGACCACGCTGCAGTGGTGCGGCTGCTCGGCGGCAGGCGGGGCGCGCGCCGGGCCGCGCCCGAGCCGGCCCGCATCCCCCCGGGGAATCACCCGGCGTACCCGCCGGGCGAGGGGCTGACATGAAAACCGTGCGCCTGCTGCTCTACCGCGACATCGTCTGGTCGGTGGTGTTCGTTGCGGTGGCGTTTCTGAGCCTGTTCTTTTTCATCGACTTTGTCGACGAACTGGAAAACGTGGGCCGCAACGGCTACACCCTGGGCCAGGCGGTGCTGCGCGGGCTGCTGGAGCAGCCGGGGCACTTCTACGAGTTGTTCCCGATCTCGGTGCTGATCGGCACCATCTACGCGATGGCACGGCTGGCGCAGTCGTCGGAATTCACCATCCTGCGCACCGGTGGCCTGGGCCCGGGCCGGGCGCTGCGGCTGCTGGCGCTGCCGGGGCTGGTGTTCGCGCTGATCACCTTCGTGGTGGGCGACTATGTGGCGCCGTACACCGAACGCCAGGCCGTGGCAGTGAAGGCGGGCGTGCGCGGCAGCATCTCGCTGGGCAGCGGCGGCGCCTGGATGAAAGAGCGGCGGCCCGGCACTGGCGCGCCTGCAGCCGAAACCAGCGAGCGCAGCATCTCGGTCAACGTCAGCGCCGCCGGCGTGGGCGGCGCGCTGGTGGGCGTGCGCATCTTCGAGTTCGATACCGACGGCCGGCTGCGCACCCGCATCGAGGCCGCGCGTGGCCAGGTGCTGCCCAACGGCCTGTGGCGGCTGGCCGAGGTACAACGCACCGACTGGCCCACGCCCGAGGCGGCGCAAGCCAGCCAGCCATTGCGCCAGCAGCAGCTGGCTGCGCTGGACTGGCCCAGCACGCTGGACGCCACCGTGGTGGCCGCCGCCCTGCTGCCGGCCAAGAACATGTCCACGCTCGACCTGTGGCGCTACACCAGCCACCTGGCCGACCAGGACCAGGCGGTGCAGGGCCACCAGATCCAGTTCTGGAAAAAGGCGCTGTACCCGCTGGCCTGCGTGGTGATGGTGGCACTGGCCCTGCCCTTTGCCTACTTGCACGCGCGTGCCGGCGGCGTCAGCTACAAGGTGTTTGGCGGCATCATGCTGGGCATCAGCTTCGTGCTGTTGAACAACGCCAGCGGCCACCTCGGCCTGCTGCGGCAGTGGACACCGTGGATGGCGGCGGCCGCCCCCAGCGGCCTGTACCTGTTGATTTCCATGGGCGCCTTTGCCTGGCTGGTCCGATTCCGATGACACTGCAAACAAATTGCTGATGACAAGCACCACTTCCGACACCGGCCTGCTGCTGTTTGCCCACGGCGCGCGTGATCCGCAATGGGCCCGCCCCTTCGAGGCCGTGGCTGCGCGCTGCCGGGCGCAGCGCGGTGAGGCGCAGGTCGCGCTGGCCTTCCTGGAATTCATGTCGCCCGACCTGGTGGCCGGCGGCAGTGCGCTGGTGGCTGCCGGCTGCAGCAAGGTAGACGTGGTGCCGCTGTTCCTGGGGGCCGGCGGCCATGTGCGCAAAGACCTGCCGCTGCTGCTGGCCCGCCTGCAAGAGGCCCACCCCGCAGTGCGCTTCACGCTGCGCCCGGCGGTCGGCGAGGCGCCCGCCCTGGTCGACGCCATGGCCGCCGTGGCGCTGGACGGCAGCCGTCCGGAAATCGCCTGGAAATGAGGCCCCCACGCGCACGTCGTTCGCTGCCCCCCAAGGGGGCGGTCAGTCCCTTCGGAACGGCCGGGCGGGACTGACATGAGGCCCCCACGCGCACGTCGTTCGCCGCCCCCCACGGGGGCGGTCAGTCCCTTCGGAACGGCCGGGCGGGACTGGCGATGAACCTGCACCAGTTCCGCTTCGTGCAGGAGGCTGTGCGGCGCAACCTCAACCTGACCGAGACGGCCAAGGCTCTGCACACCTCGCAGCCTGGCATCAGCAAGGCCATCCTCGAGCTGGAAGAAGAACTGGGCGTGGACATCTTCGCCCGCCATGGCAAGCGCATCCGCCGCGTCACCGAGCCGGGGC
>JBBRJU010000208.1:0-5410 GCA_038218895.1 Burkholderiales bacterium | reverse complement strand
ACGGCTGCTGGCTGCTGCCGAAACTGCTGTGCGACAGCAGCGCGGCCGGCGCACATTCTGACGCCATCGGCCACGGTGCGGCGCGTCGTCAACATGACGGCGCTGACAGTGGCCGACGCCAATGCCGCCCGCTGAAGCAGGACGCCCGCCCACCTCCGTTGGCGGGCTCTTGTCTTGCATGCACCAATCCCGTGCACCCCGCATCCGGGTGGCCGCAGGGCCGGAAATGACCTACGTCAAGCCCTTGACAAAATCGTAAGTCCCTGATTCAGGACATGTTTCCGGATTGTGAGCGCCCACTCTAACGCCCTGGTGGTTGCCCAAATATGAGGCATGCGCTTGAGTTTCGGGGGCCGTTCCGTTAGCATTGTGACCTTAGATTTCAGGGTCAACCCGTGGAACCCGTTTGTGAGGCCGGTCCGTCACCGATGAAGCATCCCCTGCACGGCTGGGGGGTCAGGGCGTCGGCGGTGGTGCGGCCGAAAGTGGGTGTGATCGTCGGTCTGATGGCAGCCATGTTGGTCGGTTTTGCCGTGCACGCCAGGGGTCCGATGGACAACCCGGGCACGGTGGCACTGGGCACATTGCCGCCGGAAGCCCGCTCCACACACCGTCTGGTCCTCGCAGGCGGACCGTTTCCCTACCGCAAGGATGGCACGGTCTTCGGCAACCGCGAGCGGCTGTTGCCGCGCGCGGAACGGGGGTTTTATCGGGAGTACACCGTGCCCACGCCGGGGTCGCCAGACCGTGGCGCCCGGCGCATTGTGTGTGGCGGCGACCGCCCCACCGTGCCTGAAGCGTGTTTTTACACTGCCGACCACTACGCCAGCTTCAAGCTGATTGCGCAGTGACCGGCGTTCGATCCGGATCCAATCATTCTTAGAGCCAGGAGGAACGCGACCATGCTGCTGCAAACCGTCCGTCCCAATATCGTGCAGGCCATCCGCGCCTACCGTGTCGAAGACCTGATGGCCGCCGCCGAAGGCGCTGGCCAGCATTTCCTGTATGCCAACCTCACCGAGGCGCAGTCCAAGCAAGATGTGCTCGACAAGATCGCCGAGTCCTTCCTGTTCCCGGCGCACTTCGGCAAGAACCTCGATGCGCTGTTTGATTGCATGACCGATCTGGTGCACCGCGCCGGCAGCCAGCCTGGCTTCGTGGTGGTGCTCGAGCAGTTGCCAGACAATGCCCGTTTCGACCGCGAGGCGCGTGAGCAACTGCTCGACGTGTTCCGCGACGCGGCTGATTTCTGGAGTGAGCGGCGCATTGCGTTCCGCTGTTTCTACTCATTCGCCGTCGCCCGGGCCAATGAATCCAGCGCCTGGGAACGTGTGAACGAGGCCGCACAAGAGCCTGTCAAGCCCGCCCCCAAGGCCGCACCAAAGAACGGCGCCAATCCCAACTTCGGCATGAACATGCCGATGATGAGCAGCGCCTTCGACACCGCGATGTGGCTCAACGCAGCCTGAGGTCGTGACCTGGGTGCACCAAAGCGGCCTGCCGGCCCCGAGCCGGATGCATTGAAGCGGCCCACGGGCCGCTTTTCCTGGGGCGCATCCCAGGTGAGGTCAGCGCCCGACAACCTGTGCAAGCGCCACGTATTCCGCCACCGGCACTTCTTCGGCGCGGCGCTGGGTGTCGAAGGTGCCGGCAAAGCCCTGCTCTTCCAGCCAGCGGCCCAGGGTGTGGCGCAGCAGCTTGCGGCGCTGCGAGAAGGCCACCGTCACCAGGGCTGACAACCGCGCCTCGTCCAGCTGTGGCGGCATGGCCAGCGGCAGCATGCGCACGATGGCCGACTGCACCCGCGGCTGCGGGTCGAATGCCTCGGGCGGCACATCGAACAGCGCGTCGATGCGGTAACGCCACTGCAGCATCACGCTCAGGCGGCCGAAATCCTTGCAGCCCGGGCTGGCGGCCATGCGGTCGACCACTTCCTTCTGCAGCATGAAGTGCTGGTCGATCACCCGTGGTGCCACCGCCAGCAGGTGGAACAGGATCGGCGTGGAGATGTTGTAGGGCAGGTTGCCCACCAGCCGCAGCGGGGCGCCGGCTGCGTCGGCCAGCGCGGCGAAGTCGACCCGCAACACGTCGGCTTCCACCACCGTGATGCCTGGGCGCTGACGCCAGCGTGCCGCCAAGTCGCGGTCGAGCTCGATCACGGTGAGGGCCCCACAGCGCTCCAGCAGCGGCTGGGTCAACGCGCCCAGGCCCGGGCCGATCTCGACCAGCGGCTGGCCCGGCCGCGGCGCAATGGCCCGCACGATCTGGTCGATCACCACCGCGTCGACCAGGAAATGCTGGCCGAATCGCTTGCGGGCGGTGTGGCTGCTCAAACCGGCGGCTCACGCATCTCGATATAGGCGCGCAAGCGCAGCTCCTTGGCCCATTCTTGGTAGGTGCTCTCGAACTTGGCCTCGCGCAGCCGGGTCCGGGTCTGCTCGCGCACGGCCTTCGGGTCGAGCGTGGCATTGCGGCGCTCGACCACCTGGATCAGGTGCACGCCGAAGCGCGACACCACGGGCGGCGAGATGCCGCCCAGCGGCAGGCGGCTCATCGCTTCCTCGAACTCGGGCACGAAGTTGCCGGGCGAGGCCCAGCCCAGGTCCCCACCGGCGGCGGCGCTGCCGTCTTCCGAAATTTCACGCGCGACATCGTCGAATTTGCGCTCGCCGCGCTCGATCTGCGCACGCAGTGCCTCCAGCCGGCGGCTGACCTGGCCGGCCTGCGCAGCGTCGCTGGCGCGCACCAGGATGTGACGAGCACGGGTCTGCGTCACCTGGAATGGATCGTCGGCCTGGCGGTCCAGCAGCTTCAGGACGTGAAAGCCGGCCGCGCTGCGCACCAGCTGCGTTGTGACCTGCCCGACCGGCAGCCCCTGGACAGCGGAGACAAACAGGTCTGGCAGCCGGTCAGCCGGGCGCAGGCCGAGTTCGCCGCCGGCCTCGCGGTTGGCGTCTTCGCTGAGCTCGCGCGCCACCTTGGAGAAGTCTTCCCCCGCACGCACCCGCGCCAGGGCCTGGTCGGCGCGCGCCTGGCGCTGCGCCACCACGTCGGCACTGGCGCCTTCGGGTACCGTCACCAGGATCTGCGCCAGGTTCAGCTGGGCGCCGACTGCGGCTTGCGCCTGGCGCTCTTCCAGGGCGCGGTCGATGTCGCTGTCGGTGATGCGGATGCGCTGGGTCACCTCGCGCTCGCGCACCCGTTCGACCAGGATCTGCTCACGCAGGGTGCTGCGAAAGCGCGGCAGGTCCATGCCGTCGGCGCGCAAGCGGTCGCGCAGCTGGGCCACGGTGATCTGGTTCTGCGCGGCGATGTTGGCAATGGCGCGGTCGATGTCGCTGTCATCCACCCGCTGGCCGCTTTCGCGCGCATGCGTGATCTGCACACGTTCGTCGATCAGCACGTCCAGCACCTGCTGGCGCAGCGTGTCGTCGTCCGGCAGCCGGGTGTTGTCCCGGCGCGCATCGGCCTTGATGCGGTCCAGCCGCTGCTGCAGCTCGACCGAGGTGACCAATTCGGTGTTGACCACCGCCACGATGAAATCGCCGCTGCGGCTGGGCACCCGGCCGGCCGCGGTTTGCGCCTGCACGCCGGCACAGGCCAGCACGGCGGCCAGGGCCCAGGCCAGCGTGCGCCGGCCGTTGAAAGGTGGGGTATGGGTCATGGCTCGGGGTTGGAAAACGGGGTGCTTCGTGGCTCGCGCAGCAGCCGATAACCGGGCACATTGTCCTTCAAGGTCTGCAGCGGGTTGGAACCCAGGCGCGACAGGCCGACCAGTTCCAGCTGCAGCATCAGCCGGGTGGTGGCCTCGGCACGGCCGGTGGACAGGCGTTCAGAGACGATGCGGGCAATCCAGCAGCCGGCATCGTATTCGGCGCCGACGAGTACATCGGTCATGCGGCTGTCACGCAGGCTGTAGTTCAGCCGGCCCACGGCATACAGTGTGCCGCCGCAGCCGCCGGAGGCACCGACCGGCACCGCCTTGCCGCGCCACAGTGGCCATTGCCAGCCCACTTCCACCTGCTCAGACAAGCCGCGCGCCAGCCGGTAACCGGCCGACAGTGTGCGAAACGGCCCGGGCTGGAAGCGCACGCCGACGATGGAGCGCACCACCCGCTGGCTGTCGGGGTTGTACTGCAACGCGGCATCGAACTTCCAGGGGTTGAAGACCGAGCTGCTGCCTTCGACCAGCACGTCGGAGAAGCGCTGGCTCAGCACCGGGCCCGACAGCACCACACGCTGGTCACGCAGCCGGATGCGCTGGGCCAGGCCCAGGCGCAGCGTCTCGGCGCCGCTGGTGGTGTCGACCAGGCGGCTGGTGACGCCGGCAGTGACCTGGTGCGCATCACTGACCCGGTCGATGCCTGAGAAGGCGTTCTCGGCATAGATCGACACGGAATTGAAGTCGCGCTCGGCGGCGTCGAAGTTGGGCAGGCCGGTCTGGTCGCGGTAGGGGGTGTTGACGTACAGCAGGCGCGGCTCCAGCGTCTGGCGCTGGGCGCGGCCGAACCAGGTGGTCTCGCGCTCGAACACCATGCCGGCGTCCAGGCTGGCGGTGGGGATCAGGCGCGTGCGCTGGCGGCGGTCCTCGCCCGGCGCATCGAAGCTGTAGCTGGCCGCGTTCAGCGTGAGCCGGGGCATGAGCCAGGCACCCGGCCAGTGGAACGGCCGGCTGAGCTGGCCCAGCGCATGCCAGCGCCAGCCAGCGGGCACGCTGGGGTCGGCCGTGCCGGTGGTGCGGGTGAAGTGGTTGACCTCGGTCTCGAGCGTGGCGCGCAGGCCCGCCGGCAGCGGCGGTGTCAGCCGCAAGCCCAGCTGCGGGCTGCGCTGGTAGGGCGCCACGATCAGGTCGCTGCCGCTGCCGGTCTGCAGCACTTGCCAGTGCTGCACCCGGGCATAGGCCTGCAGCGGGCCCAGCGTGGTGGCCAGGTCGCGCTGCAGCTCGACATCCTGCCCCAGCAGGCGGGGCAAGGTCGACGGCACGATCTGCGGAAAATCTTTCCAGTAGTTGTCGTCCGACACCCGCAACAGCTTGGCACGGTAGCGGGTGGACCGGCCCAGCCAGCCTTCGTTGTCGACTTCCCAGGCAAAGCGGGTGCTGCTGACCGTGCGGTCGTCGGGCAGCAGGTGCAGGCGCAGGCGGCCGTTGTGGCGCGGCTCCAGGTAGCGGAACTCGCTGTCCAGCGCCAGGCCGCGGCGGGTGAGCACGGTGGGGGTGAAGGTGGCGTCGCGGTTGGGCGCGATGTTCCAGTAGTAGGGCACGCCCAGCTCGAAGCCGCTGCGGCTGTCCAGCCCCACCGTGGGCGGCAGCCAGCCACTCTTGCGGTCGTCGGTCAACGGAAAGCTCAGCACCGGCAGGCCGAGGATGGGCACACCCAGGAACTGCAGCACCGCGCCCTCGGCCACGCCT
>JBBRJU010000207.1:0-5421 GCA_038218895.1 Burkholderiales bacterium | reverse complement strand
GCTGGCGCCGGCGGTGGCGCAGGCCACCGGCCAGCTGGCGGCGGCGGCGCAGCAGGTGGGCGCGGCCGCCTCGCAGGCCCAGGCGCTGGCCGTGGCCGGCCAGCCGATGGTGGCCGAGGTGCGGCAGGCCGCGCAGGCGCTGGGCCAGGCCGCCGCCACGCTGCATGCGGCAGCGGCCGACGATTCCCAGCTGCGGCTGAACGCCGAGCGTGCGCTGCAAGACGTGGCCAGTGCCGCGCGCACCCTGCGTGCGCTGGGTGAACTGCTGGAACGCCAGCCCGATGCCTTGCTGCGCGGCCGCAGCGCGGCGCCCTGATCCACCCACGGTTCCAGCTGAAACACCCGCCACCATGCGCTGCTCGCCTTTTGTCTCGCCCCGGCCCGCCAGCGGTCGCCACCCCGCAGCGGCGCCGGGGCGGGTACCGCTGTCAACACCGCTTTTGACACCCCCGTCGACACCCCCGTCATCACCGCGATGGGTGCTGTTCTTGGCAGCGCGGTTGGTGCCGGTGTTGGCGCTGCTGGCGGCCTTGCCGCTGGCCACCGGCTGCGCCAGCCCCTTGCCGCCGGTGCAGTGGGTGCGCTTGCCGGCCCAAATTCCGGACCAGACGCCGGACGAGACCCGGAACCAGACGCCGAACCAGCGGCCCGATGTTGTTGCGGCGACTGCGGCCGCCGCGCCCCGCCCGCCCGACGCGCCGGCCTGGCAGCTGATGGTCCCGGTGCTGCTGCCCGGCCACCTGGACCGTGACACCCTGCTGGTGCCGCAGGGCCAGGCCGGCCTGCAGCCGCTGGGCGGCGCGCGCTGGGCCGAGCCGCTGCGCGATGCGGTGCCGCGCCTGCTGCGGCAGGATCTGGCCCAGTTGCTGGGCGCGCCGCTGTGGGCCGCGCCGCTGCCGCCGGGGGTGTGGCCGGCACGGCAGCTGCGGCTGGAAATCACGGCGCTGGACGTGGCCGACGGCGGCCGCAGCGTGTGGCTGCAGGCCCGCTGGAGCCTGGCCTACACGGCTGCCGCACCAGGCGGCGGCCGGGGCGCCCCGGTCGGCGCCGCCCAGCGCGATCCCGCCGGCGCGATGCCGCCGACCTTGGGCGCGGCCAGCTTCAACACCGCAGCCGATGGCGCCGATGCCGACGCGCTGGCCGTGGCCCACCGGCGCGCGCTGTGGCAGCTGGCCCGGCGCATCGCGGCCACGCCCTGAGCGTGGGGGTGCGCTTCAGCTGGCATGCAAGGCCCGCAATTGCGGCGCGGCCGCCAGCGTGGCCTGGTAGCCGGCGTCGATGGCCCGGCGCTTGAAGGTGTCCGACAGGCTGACCCAGTAGCCGAAGTCGGGGTGCAGCAGCAGGTCGGCCAGCTTGGCGTCGGGGGCCGTCAGGGCGCGCTTGTACAAGTCACCGTCGCGGTAGCCGCTGGCGCCGTCGGGCGCGCGGTCTTCATGGGCCGATGCGTCCACCGCCAGCACCCGCGTGGCGCCGGCCGCACGCGCCAGCCGCACCGGCAGCGGCATGCGCAGGTCGGCGTCGGCAAACGCCTCGCCGCGGATGGTGACCGGCGTGAACTGGCCTTCGATCGCACCGGCCGCCTGCACCGCCAGGCCGGCATGGCCATGGTTGAAACCCAGCACCGCGCCGTCGCGCAGCCGCTGCACGGCGCACAGCACTGGCGTGGGCAACTGCTGCAGCTGCCTGCCGCCGACGGCTTGCTGTACCCAGTCGGCCAGGCCGGTGGCGGCCCAGCGCTGTTGGCTGGCCGGCGCCCAGCGCACCAGGTCCCAGGGCTGCAGGTCGAGCGCGGCGCGTTCGATGTCCCGTGCCGGCATGCCGGCGGCGCACAGCGTGCCCACCAGGGCGCCCACCGAGGCGCCGACGATCAGATCCGGCCGCAGGCCCAGTTCGTCCAGCGCCTTGAGCACGCCCACATGCACATAGCCGCGCGGGCCGCCCGAACCGAACACCCAGGCCACCCGCGGTGTGCTGCCCAGCGGCACCGCCGCCGGGGCGTCGGCACCGCGATGGTTCCGCGCGGCCTGCAGCGTGCAGCCGGGCAGCAGCAGGCTGCCTGCGCCCAGCGCGGCGGCCGTGCGCAGCCAGTGGCGCCGGGCGCTGCCGGTCAAGGCTGGCGGGCGCGCGCTGCGGCCACGCGCCGGGCCAATTCTTCGCCGCTGGCGTAATGCGGCACGCGCAGCACCAGCCGCTTGCTGCGCTGCCAGACGCTGTTGCTGCCCGCGACCTCGCTGGCCCAGTACTTGTCGGCCAGCGCCACATTGCCCGGCACGTCGAGCAAGAACGCATCGCGCGAGCCGGCGCCGCCGAAGATGTAGAGCTTGCCACCGAGGATGCGCCAGGTGTCGGCATCCCCGCCCCAGGGGATGGCGTAGGCGATGCCGTTGGCGCAGAAACCACCGTACTGCGGCAGGTAGCGCTGCGGTGCGGCGTCGAACATGGCCTTGTGCGCAGCGCTGGCGAAGTAGAAGCTCACGCCCTGGTACTGGCTCTTGAACTGCGGCTGGCCCATGGCATGGCGGTTGTCGGTGAAGTAGGCCACCACGTCATGGCCGTCCAGCATCACATGGCTGTCGTCGCCGATGGCACTCGCGCGCACCGGTGCCAGGGGCGAGTCGGGGTTCTGCGCGCGCAGTGCGGCGCAGCCGCCCAGCAGCAGGGTGACGCTGGCCAGCAGGCCCAGGGCCAGGCGCCGCCAGGCAGGGTGGGACAGGGTTGTGGTCATGGTTGGGCTCCGGGAACAAGTTGGTGGGGGGTGTCGGGCAGAGCCGGCGCGGTGCTGCCCTGGCCCTGCCGGTCGGCATAGGGCGCGGGCCAGCCGAGCAGGGCGCTGGCGGTCTCGGCCCGGCGCTTCAGGTGGGCCTCGTCGCGGCCGTGCAGGTGCAGGATGCCGTAGCGGTGGCTGCCCAGCCATTTGAAGTCGCGCGCCAGCGCATGGCCGGTCTTGGGGTACATGAACAGCAGCGCATCCGGAAAGCGCTGCGCCAGTGCTGCACGCTGCGCCGGACCCGGCATCGGCGGTGATGCACCAGGCATGAACGTGCGGTAGACCAGGCTGGCCGCCGCACCGGCCACCGGCGCGCTGCGGGGCAGGGCAGCGGGGTCGTGCCCCAGCGCCAGCGCCAGCGACATGGCGTGCGGGTCCAGCCCGCGCACATGCCGGTACAGGTCGGAGAACTGGCTGGCCAGGCGCGGGTTGACCTCGATCACCGTCAGCCGGTCGGTCGTGGCGTCGTGGAAGAACTCGATGTTGAACATGCCGTGGTCGAAGCCCACCGCCGCCAGGAAGCGCTGCGCCACACTCAGCGCCCGGGCCTGCACCGCGCCGGGCAGGCTGCTGGGGTGCGCCCAGCGCATGAAAGCCTGGGTGCCGGGGTACATCACCGCGTCCACCACGCCCAGCGCATGGGTCTGGCCCCGGTACACCCAGCCGTCGAGGTTGAACTGTGCGGCCTGCACCGGCGCTTCCAGCATCAGGCGGTGGGCGGTGCCGGCCTGCGGCAGGCGCTGGCGCGCCACGCGCTCGAACGGCTCGACCAGGCGGCGGATCACCCACAGCTCGCGGCGGCCGAAGCGGGTGTGGTGGTGCAGCTCGGCCTGGTTGTCGACCCGGCGCGCCAGCACCGAAAAGGCCGCCTTCACCGGCTTCACATAGGCCGGGTAGGCCAGGCCGTCGGGCACCGGGCCGCCGTAACGGGCATCGAGTGCGGCAAACGGCAGGTTGGCCTCGGGGCACACCTGCTGCAGCACCTGGCGTGCATGCAGCTTGTGCTGGCAGGCCAGCACGGCGGCCACCGGTGTGCCGGGCAGGCCGGTTTGCTCGGCCACCAGGGCGGCGGCCAGCGCGCCGAACTGCTCATGGTGCGACACCACGCCAGCCCAGCCGCGCGCCCTGGCGCGCCGCGCCTGGCGATCGGCAAAGCGTTGCAGGTCGAAGCCGATCAGTCGGGCATTGCTGGGAAAGGCAAACAGGTCGAAGCCGGCCGTGTCGAAGCTGAACTGGTCGGCCAGCCGGCCGAAGCCCAGCGCGTCCCAGTCGTGGTTGAACAGCAGACCGATGTGCGGCTTGGCCATGTCAGTCGGCGTCCCTGGCCAGCCGCACACCGCTGAACTGCCAGCGTGCATCGGTGGGGAAGAAATTGCGGTAGCTGGCGCGGATGTGGCTGCGCGGCGTGGCGCAGGAGCCGCCGCGCAGCACCATCTGGTTGACCATGAACTTGCCGTTGTAATCGCCCACCGCGCCCACCCAGGCGCGGTAGCCGGGGTAGCCGGTGTAGGGGCTGGCGGTCCATTCCCAGACGTCGCCGGCCAGTTGCTGGAGGCCGGTGGCGGTGGCGGTGGCGTTGGCGTTGGCGTTGGCGTTGGCGTTGGCGTTGGCGTTGGCGTCGGCGTTGGCGTTGCCGAAGGTAACACCGTCACTAAATCGCTACCGGAATCGTTAGAGGTGTTAACCTCGCCGCCGCCAATCACTCCGGCTGTGTTCAATACAGAACTCGGAGCATTAGCAGGAATTGCAACGTTAACAAACACAACAGGCGCCGATGTCGTACCAACTATAGCGGTACTTCGTTTACAGGTCACGTCCGTCGTGTTGGTTAAGCTACAATCCCAACCAAATCCTTGTGGGGAAACAGACGAAATGGTAAATCCGGTTGGCATCGGGTCCACAAGTGTGTATTCACCAAAACTGGACGCGCTGCCAATATTATTAACTGTCAAGGAAAATGTTCCCTGGCCTCCTTGAACAAACGACCCAATATGAGTCTTCGTTACCGTCAAATCAATGGCGGCCGATGGCGTCGGTGTTGGCGTCGGTGTTGGCGTCGGTGTTGGCGTCGGTGTTGGCGTCGGTGTTGGCGTCGGTGATGGCGTCGGTGTTGGCGTTGGTGTCGGCGTCGGCGTCGGTGTCGGTGTCGGAGTCGGCGTCGGCGTCGGCGTCGGCGTCGGCGTTGGCGTCGGTGTTGGTGTTGGCGTTGGCGTCGGTGTTGGTGTTGGCGTCGGCCCTGATCCGGTTAACGTAATGTTACCATTCGTCGATGACACAGGCACGCTTTCAAACGAATCATTAAAAAAGTCAACCGATAATGGAACAAAAGTCAAATTAGAAAAATTGCCCGCAACTGCGCTCGCGTCCGTGGCAAAGGTAATCTTCAGTAACGTTCCAGTGACTGGCGATCCAGGGGCCGCTGTGACGGAGCTTCCACTTGTCGACCCGGAGACGCGGAGGCGTCCATCAGGCGACACGTTACAAATCACACTGAAAGAGGCTACAACCGTCCCCACGTTGGAACAGGAAACTTGGTCGATTACGAACTGATCGTAAGTAATATCAAAGTCAAACGAGTTAAAATTATCGTTCGTCAATGTAATCGAGATCGGCGCCTCAAACGTGCTTGGAGTCGTCTGATTGGCAGTCGGAGC
>JBBRJU010000206.1:0-5423 GCA_038218895.1 Burkholderiales bacterium | reverse complement strand
CCAGCACCGACCTGCCCGCCGCTGTGGCCACTGCCGACGTGGTCAGCTGCGCCACGTTGGCCACCGCACCGCTGGTGCAGGGCGCCTGGCTGCAGCCGGGCAGCCACCTCGACCTGATCGGCAGCTTCACCCCGGCGATGTACGAGGCCGACGACGCCTGCTTTGCCGGCGCGGCGCTGTACATCGACACCGACGAAGCGCTGGCCAAGAGCGGCGACCTGCTCGGCCCGCTGGGCCGGGGCGTGATCACCGCAGACAGTGTGCGCGGCACCCTGGCCACGCTGTCGCGCGGCGTCGTGCCGGGGCGGGCCAGCGCAGGCGAGCGCACGGTGTTCAAGTCGGTGGGCACGGCGCTGGAAGACCTGGCCGCTGCCATGCTGGCCTGCGGGCTGGACAGCCCCGGCCACACACCCCCGCCAGCGTGCTGACGACGTGACGCCGTGCCGACAGGACGACCTGGCGATCCGCCGACCTGACGACTTGACGCCCTGACTTGACGGGTTGCACCATGGCGGGCATCTACATGGCGGGATTGGTCTTGTCGGCCGCCACCGGCGCACGCCCGCCAACCGCTAGCCACCAACCGCCAACCGCCAACCTGCCGCCAGCCTGCTGGCGCAACGGCAGACGCCGCTGCCGGTCAGGTCAAACCGGCACGCCGATGGCCAGATGCTGCACGGTCTGCGCTGCCGGCCACGCGTGCGCCAGCCGGGCGGACTGGCCAGCCCAGGCCTGCATGCGCTGCAGATCCCCATCGGCCACGGCCTGCTGGCGCATGGCCGCAGTCAGCCCGCGCTGCACCGGGTAGGGCGCCGGCGGCGGTGCACCGGGTGCGGCCGCCGCTTGCACATAGCGGGTGGTGATGCTGCGGCCGGCCCGGCCGCTGAAGGCGCGGGTCAGGCAGGTGTCTTCCGGCGCGGCGCGGGCCAGCGCGTCGGCCCAGGCTGCAGGCAGGCCCGCCTCGGGCGTGCGCAGGAAGCCGGTGCCCACCTGCACCGCACTGGCGCCCAGCGCAAACGCCGCCGCCACGCCGCGGGCTTCGGCAATGCCGCCAGTGGCCACCACCGGGATGCGCAGCGCATCGGCCACCGCCGGCAGCAGCGCGAACAAACCCACTTGCTGGGCCTCGGCCAGCGCGGCGTTGAAACAGCCGCGGTGGCCGCCGGCTTCCATGCCCTGGGCCACCACGGCGTCGGCGCCGGCGGCTTCAGCCGCCCGGGCTTCGGCGACGGTGGTGATGTTGGCCCACCAGGCCACGCCAGCCGCCTTGAGCCGCTGCACGAAGGCCGGCGGGAACAGGCCCATCACCGACGACACGATCGGCGCACGCGCGGCCAGCAGCGCATCACACTGGGCGGCAAAGTCCGGCGGGCGGGCATCGCCGGCCGCCGGGGCGATGGCCGGGCCCCAGGCGCCGAGAAAACTGCACAGCGCCTGCTCGTACGCCGCATCGCGCAGCGGCGCCGGGTCAGGCACCCACAAGTTGATCTGGAACGGGCGGGTCGTCGAGCCGGTCGTTGAGGCTGTGGTGGGGCGGGTCGTCGGGTCTGTGGTGGGGCTGGCGGTCGGGCCGGTCATCGGGTCACTTGTGGCGTCGCTGGCAGCGGCGCGCACCTCGTCGGCCCATTGCACGATGGCGCCAGGTGCCATCAGCAGCGCACCACAGGCGCCCAGGCCGCCGGCACGCATCACCGCAGCCGACAGCGCCGGCGGACAGGCGCCGGCCATCGGTGCCAGCAGGATCGGGTGTTGCAGGCCGTAGCGCTGGCAAAAGGCGCGGGCGCGGTCAGCGGGGGATGGGGCATCGGTCATGCGGCAGTTCGCGGTCACCGGCATGGGTCTGGTCAGGCGCCCTCGGGCACGGTCAGCAGGAAATGCCCACGCGCCACCACGATCGGGTTGTCCGGGCCGGATTGCCAGCAGCGCACCTGCACTTGCGCCACGCGCGCGCCCACCCGAACCAGTTCACACTGGGCAAAGGTTTCCACCGGCCGGCCGGCACGCAGGTAATCGATGGCGAAGTCGATGCCCTTGGGCAGCTTGGCGCCCTGCAGTGCTTGCGCCAGGTGCAGCATGGCCGCCGTCTCGGCAAAGCCGGCGATCACGCCGCCATGCAACGCCGGCAGATCGGGGTTGCCGATCAGCTTGTGCTGGTACGGCATGCGGTACAACGGCACCGGCCCGCCAAGCGCCATGCGGATGCCCAGGTAGTCCACATACGGGATCGGCCCGTGGGCCAGTACCGGCACGCTGGTGGCAGGCGGCTGCCAGGCGGCGGCATCCAGCGGTGGTGGACGCGCTGGTGTGGACGGTGATGGTGGGGGCGGCAGCGGTGTGGGCAGCGGGGGTGTGGGCAGCTGTGCGTGCGGCGCAGCGCCCAGCTCGCCCGCGCCGGGCCGGGGCCGGGGCGTGCCAGCCGGGGTCGACAGCATGAACGTGGCCTGAGCGGTGGCGATGGGCTGGTCCCGGTCGGTCTGCCAGACCTCGGCACGCACAAAGGCCACGCTGCGGGTGAGGCGGTAGCAATGTGCGTCGCACTGCAGTTCATGGCCGGGGCCGGCGGGGCGCAGGTAATCCATGCGGAGGTCCAGCGTGGCATAGGGCACACGCTGGGGCAGGGCCGCGCCCACCGCCAGGCCGCAGGCCGAATCGGCCAGCACCGTCAGCACACCGGGGTGCAGCACCTGGCGCCCCGGGTCGCCCACCCACTCGGGGCGCGCCGGCATGGCCATGCTCCCCCGGTTGGGCGCCACTGCGGTGATGCGCATGCCCGTGTCCAGCATGTGCGGCGTGCGTGCCACGTATTTGCGGTTCAGCAAGTCGAGATCAGGGCGCATGGCCACGATGGTAGCGGTGCGCCGGCGCTGCCCCCCTGGCCAGCCGCGCAGCGCCATGCCGCCACCACGCACCGCGTCAGTGCACTTCAATGCGTGTCGGTGCACGTCGGTGCACGTCATGCAGCAACAACGCACCAAGACGGCGCACCGCTTCGAAGACAATCCGACGTTTGCTGCAAGCGCACCAATGACGGGATGTCTTCGATGAAATATGCCTCACACAGTGCCTTCATGGCGCATGTTGCCCAGCGCAATCCCGGCCAGCCAGAGTATTTGCAGGCCGTGACCGAAGTGATGGAAAGCCTCTGGCCCTACGTCAGCGAGCACCCGAAGTACGCCGAGCAAGGCTTGCTGGAGCGCCTGATCGAGCCCGAGCGTGTGCTGATGTTCCGGGTCTGCTGGGTCGACGACAAGGGCCAGGTGCAGGTCAACCGCGGCTACCGCATCCAGCACAGCATGGCCATCGGACCCTACAAGTGCGGCCTGCGCTTTCACCCCAGCGTCAACCTGTCGATCCTGAAGTTCCTGGCCTTCGAGCAGACGCTCAAGAACGCACTCACCACCCTGCCCATGGGCGGCGCCAAGGGCGGCGCTGACTTCGACCCCAAGGGCAGGAGTGCGGGCGAAGTGATGCGCTTCTGCCAGGCCTTCGTCGGCGAACTGTTCCGCCACGTGGGCGCCGACACCGACGTGCCGGCCGGTGACATCGGCGTGGGCGGCCGTGAGGTGGGGTTCATGGCGGGCATGGTGAAAAAGCTCAGCAACCGCGCCGACTGCGTGTTCACCGGCAAGGGCTTGTCGTTCGGCGGCTCACTGATCCGCCCCGAGGCCACGGGCTACGGCACGGTGTACTTTGCCGAAGAGATGCTCAAGCGCAAGCGCATGAGCCTGCAAGGGCTGCGTGTCAGCGTGTCGGGCTCGGGCAATGTCGCCCAATACGCGGTGGAAAAGGCCATGGCCCTGGGGGCGAAGGTGGTCACGGTGTCCGACTCCAGTGGCACCGTGGTCGACGAAGACGGCTTCTCGGTGGCCAAGCTGGCCGAGCTGATGGACGTGAAGAACAACCAGTACGGCCGCGTGGACGACTACGCCAGGCGCGTCGGCGCCAGCTTCCATGCCGGCGTGCGGCCCTGGCAGGTGCCGGTGGACGTGGCCCTGCCCTGCGCCACGCAAAACGAACTCGACGCGCAAGACGCCCAGACCCTGGTGCGTAACGGCGTGCTGTGCGTGGCCGAAGGCGCCAACATGCCGTCCACGCTGGAGGCGATCCGGGTGTTCGAAGAGCACCAGGTGCTGTATGCACCGGGCAAGGCCAGCAACGCCGGCGGCGTGGCCACCTCGGGCCTGGAGATGAGCCAGAACGCAATGCGCCTGAACTGGCGGCGCGAAGAAGTCGACACACGGCTGCACGACATCATGCGCAACATCCACACGGATTGCCTGCGCCACGGCACCCGCGCCGACGGCCGCGTCAGCTATGTCGATGGTGCCAATGTCGCTGGCTTCGTGAAGGTGGCCGACGCGATGCTGGCGCAGGGCGTGGTCTGAGCGCCGGCCAGCAGGCTGGCGCGTTGTGGGCGGCCGGCCCCGCGCACACCCAGCAGGGCCGCCAAGCCCGGCAGGGCCGAGCGCAAGCCTGCCAGCAGCCTGCCAGCGGCCGGCAGCGGGGCCGGGCGCGGGGCCGATACGCGCAGGTCGCGCGCCATGCGCAAGACGTCGCCACACGGGTATGCCTGCGCAGACGCATCGAGCGCGAAGCCATGCCGCCGCATGAAGGCCTGCATGCGCGGGTTGTCGCCCAGCACGTCGCCATGCAGGTCGGACACGCCAGCGGCGATGGCAGCAGCCAGCAAGCTGCGCATCAAGCCGTGGGCCACGCCGCGCCCCTGCCAGTTGTCGGCGACGACTATCGCCAGTTCGGCGCTGCGCCCGCACGCTGAAACCACAAAACGGGCCTCGCCGACAACGACCGCAGCGCCGCCGCAGCCCGACCAGGCCAGCCAGGCCTGGTGGCGCGCGCCGTCCACGTTGCACAGCCGCATGGCCAGCGACGGCGAGGCGGCGGCGCATGCACCGTGAAAGCGCAGACGCCGGCTGTGGATGCTGAGGCCTTGCAGGAAGGCGCTGAGCGCAGCGGCGTCTTCGGCGCAAACGCGCTTCATTGAAGGAGCCGGGGCAGCGGCGCAGTTCAGCGGGTCCAGGGTGGTGACGGGCATGGCAGGCATCCTTTCGTGCGGAAGGGATGTCGCCCGAAGTCGGGTGGGCTCCTCGCCGCGTCTGCAATGTCGACCGGCGTGGGCGCGCTGGTGCACCCGCGTTCACTATTGAACCGAGGCGCGCCGCAGGAAACCTCGGTTACATTTTTGCGCCATGCTCGATTCCAACCCCGCGCAATTCCAGGACCGACTCCTCTCACAGCACCTCCATGCGCTGCTCGGTGATCTGGACCCCGCAGCACTAACGCTGCTGCGCGAAGAACTGCAGTGGGTCGAACTGGTCGCCGGCCAGACACTGATGGCGCAGGGCGAGGCCGGCGACTGCATGTACCTGCTGATCAGCGGCCGCCTGCGCGCCTACAAGCGTGGC
>JBBRJU010000205.1:0-5442 GCA_038218895.1 Burkholderiales bacterium | reverse complement strand
ACGGGCTGAGACGCGAAATGACATGGTCAACCATCAACCTGCGCAGTGCCTTCGTGTACTTGCTCACTCTGAACTCCATCATGTGTTGAACCCGTCTTGACGGGGGTCGCGACCACAAACGGCAAAAAAGGCAAACTGGGCAAAGGGCCCAGATGCGTGGGGTACGCGCTCAGTTCGGCAAGCAGTGTAGGCAGCCGCACGACACGCCCAGCGATACAGTATGCATTCGGGGTGGCTGTGTCGATGTGACGCCGACACAGAATTCTTTCTTCCTGGCTGCCGCAAAAAATGTCACATCTGCCGTCCGATCAAGACTATAGGTATCTATTCCCTGCGATGCGTCTTCGCTTGGGCGAGGGCCTTCACTGGTGTCCACGTGCCGCGGGCTTGTGGTTCGTCGACGTCCTGGAGCGGCAGATCTTCTTCTGGGCCGCCGATGACGGCGATTCGCAGCCGAAGGTTTGGACCCTGCCTGAGCGTGTGGGCTGGGTCATTCCCCAGCAGGGCACAGACAGCCTGCTGTTGGGCCTTCAGAGCGGCGTCGCCCGTTTCCACCCGCTGGACGCCAAGCTCGAAGAGCCGTTGTTCCGCCCCTGGCCAGCCGGTTCGCCCCTCCGCTTGAACGACGCCAAGGCAGATGCCCGCGGACGGATCTGGGCTGGGTCGCTGAACCAGGGCGATGAGTCGAAGCCCGATGGGTCGCTCTTCTGCATCGACGCAAGAAGCGCCACTGGGCGCACGGTAGATGGCGGTTATTGCGTCGCCAACGGACCGGCCATACACCCCGCTGGGCGCCTGTTGCTGCACACCGACAGCGTCCGCCGGGCAATCTACGCCTTCGACCTGGAGCCGGCGTACGAGGTGCTTGCAGGCAAACGCCTATGGAAGCAATTGCCCGAAGCAGAAGGCTACCCTGACGGCATGACCTTCGACGCCGAGGGATGCCTGTGGCTGGCGCATTGGGGCAGCGGCTGCGTGAGCCGCTACACACCCGCTGGCGAACTGTTGCGCCGTGTTTCGCTGCCCACCAGCCACATTACCAACGTGTGTTTTGGTGGCGGCGCGCTGGACCGGCTGTTCGTCACATCGGCCTGGGCGGGCCTGACCGCCGAGCAGCGCGCGGCCCAGCCGTTGGCTGGCGCCGTGTTCGAGATCGATGCGCAGGGCGTCAAGGGCCTGCCAGGCTTGCCTGCGCTGGGCTGAGGGGTTCTACTTCTGTCTATCGGCCGGTCAAAGAAACCCGACGTTGGAGGACGAGAAGCGCGACAGGTTGGGCAGCACCGTGGCCAGATCAGCGGTCGACAAACCCATCCATCGACCCATCGTTGCCGCGTACTCGTTGACGCTGGTGCTGGGCAGCAGGCGGCCCGAGCCCACGTCGTCGCCTGTACCGAGCGCGGTGGTGGGAAATTTGCCATAGATGGTGCGGCCTTTCACCGCGCCGCCAGCCACGAAGTGGTGCGACCCCCAGCCATGGTCGCTGCCCTGACCGTTGCTGATGAGCGTGCGGCCGAAGTCGCTGGCGCTGAACAGCGTCACGTTGTTCGCCATTCCAAGGCCGTTCAGCGCGGTGAAAAACCACGACACGGCATTGGCGACCCGGGCCATCAGCATCGGCTGATCACGCATCTGGTTGGCGTGGCTGTCGAACCCGCTGATGTTGACCATGAAGACTTGGCGCTGCATGCCCAGCCTGGGCCCGGCGGCAACCATCTGCGCCACCACCCGCAACTGCTGGGCCAGCGTGTCTTTGTTCAACGCCAGTAGCGCCCCGCTGGGCAGTGTGATGGGCACGGTGGGCAGTGCCTGCACCGCTGTACTGTTGATCGCCGATTGCAAGTTCGCGGTGGTGTCGAGCGAACGGGTCATTACGCGGGTGTACTCGGCCTGGAAGTCATTGCTGCCGCTGGACAGCAAGGTGCGCCTCAGTGCTGCCGACGTGGATGAAGAACCAAAAGCGCCAGTCCGGTTCAACACACCCACGCTCACCGGTCCGGCGGTACCCACCTGATACTGCGTGACGCCGCTGCCGGTAAGGAACACGGCGTTTCCGGCGGCAGAGACCGCTGTGAATACCGGCGTTTGGTTGGCCGACATCAGCAGGTCGCCCATGCGCCCGCCCCAGCCTGATTGGGCACCTTCAGGTGACAACGATTGCCAGGTGGATTGCTGGTCGTTGTGCGAGAACAGTTTGCTTGGCAGGTCTCTACCCGCCAGAAACTCGGCCTTGGTGATGGGTCGTTCGAGCGGGCCGACGTTGGCCACCACCGCACACCGTCCAGCCTCGTACATGGCTTGCAGCGGCTGCAGTTCAAGCGGCATGCCGAAGCTGCGCCCTGCGCCTTGGGTGCTGCTGGTCATGGGCAGCAATTTGCTGGCGGGCCAGGCCAGTTCGCGCCGGGCCGCTGCGTACTCGGCATAACCCGTGGCATCGGTCGGTACCACCCAGTTGTGGCTGTCGTTGCCACCAGACATGAAGAGGCAGACCAGCGCCCGGTACGGGCCGCTGGTGTCGGCGGCGCTGGCCGTCTGTGCTGCCATGGCGCCGAGCGCACCCAGGCTCATGGCCAGCGGAGCGTTGAACCGAGCGCCCAGCGGGCCGGTGGCCGCGGCCGCGAGGCCGCTGGCAGTGTGCAAGAAGAGTCTGCGTGACGAGTTCATGATTTTCAGCGTTGAGCGATGTATTCGGGGGAGGCCAGGGCGATGAACACGGCGACGCGTGCGCGGTTCAGGTGGCTGGCATTGGTGTTGCCGCCTACCCCGCCTATAGCGTCGAGCAGATTGCTGCGCAATTCAGCTGACATGCGGCTGGCGAACAGCAACAGGTTCAACTGGTCCAGCATGCCGGTTGTGTTGCCCGCTGCGGCCATGGCTGCCAGCGCGTCGTATTGGCTGCTGACGTCTTGCACCATGCCGGTCCATCCCAGGCCGTGTCCGGCCATGGCTTCGGCCGTGTTGACCCAAGAAGCCGTGGTGGATTCGTTGACGATCTGGAACTCGGGCGCGGTGGCGCCCCTTGTCATGAATGGCGTGTTCGCAGGCACATACCCGGGCCGCGAATAACTGAACACCGATGGCGCGTACAAAGCGTTCTGTGTCAGGGTGTCCAAACTCCAGACCATCAAGTAGGAGCCAGACACCGAAATGGGGCTGAAAGCACGCATCCACTGCGTCACGCGCAGCACGGGGTCACGCAGCTTGCCAAAGCCCGCGGGCACGGTGGCGGTGCGGGCTTCGGCATCCAGCAGAACGGCCCGCACCACGGCAGCCATGTCACCACGGACGCCACTGCCGTTGTTGTTGAAGAGCGTCGCGACACGCGCCACATACGCCGGACTTGGCGCGCTGGTCACCAGGCGTTGGATGAGCTGGCGGGACACGAACGGGCCCACGTTCGGGTGTTTGAACAAGGTGTCCAGAGCGATGCGCAGGCTGTCGGCAGCCGACGCATTGGCGGGGATGACCACCGCCTGCGGTTTACCCGCGAACAGCGTCTTTTCGGCCGTTGACGATTGGCCGGGGTAGGCCTTCATCTTCAGCAGGTCGATACGCTGATCGGCGGCGACGCTGTAGTTGGGGGCACCTGCGCGAAAGTTGCTTTCTGTGAGCTGGTTGTCCGGGAAGGCCCAGCTCCATCCCGTGAAGACTCTTGCCAGCGCCATGACATCGGCGTTGGTGTAGGTCTCTATCGGCTTGCCGTTGGCATCCAGCTTGAGGCTGCCGTCGAGGTTCAGCTCGTGCAGGCCGATCGTGAAGAGCTGCATGATTTCACGCGCGAAATTCTCGTCAGGCAGTCTTCCGGTGGCCGGGTCTTCCTTCCGGTTTCGGATGTGTGAAAGGTAGATGCCCATGGAGGGGCTCAGAGCCATTTCCTCGAGCAGCGTGCGAAAGTTGCCGAAGGCATTGGAATTCAGCGTGTCGAGGTAGTTGGCATAGGCGCGGGCGTGCAACCACTGGTTCGAGTCGGCCTGCGACACCACGAACATCTGGTGCAGGCTGAATGCCACACGCTTGCGCAACTGGTCTGGCGCCGTCGCTGCGGTGGCCCAGAAGCGCTGCGCGACCCAGCTCGGGTCGTACTTGGCCCCATGGGGCCTGAACTCAGGGCCCTGGTCGTATTTCGCCTGCACCAAGTCCACAAAGTCGGCTTTCGGCGGCAGCGCCATCTGCTCGCTGATCCAGCCCGGCGCGCCGAGTGTCACGACGCGATTGATCTGATCGGTGGTGCCGCCGAAAGTGGCCTGCTGCAAGAAGCGTGAGGCTGCGGTTTGCGACGCGAGCACGGGCGTATTGCGGGCGGTCGGCCAGGTTACACGCAGAGCGCCATCGACGGTCATCTCGGGCACGCCGGAAACCGTGTCGAGGCCGTCGAACGCGGCAGCACCTGTACCGCGGTCGTATACCGCGCCGGGCGCAAACGGCATCACGACGGTATCGCCGCTCTGCAGGTACGCGATGATCAGATTTCTGTCTTCGCTGCCGACGAAGGCGTTGTTGGTGAAGACGACGTCCACCGTGGTGCCCGGCGCAACCCGTGGCACGTTGAAGCTGTAGTCGGTGAACGTGCTGGCCTTGACCTCGATGCTGGCAACAACTTGCCCCGCAATCCGCACCTGAACGATCGGGCCGATGCCACCGGCAAGGGTGCCGCGGGCCCGCAAGACCAACGGCGTTGCGGCGGGCGTGGTGCTGGCAGCAGCGTTGCCGCTGTCGCCCGCGGTGCCTGGGGCCGCCGTGGCGATTGCGGTGCCTTCGCCCACCCCGGGCGCCGCGGTGGCGGTTGCCGAGGTCGCCGCGGCGGCGGTTGCCGAAGTCGCCGCGGCGGCAGGCGCGGTGGCGACGGTGCCGCCGTCGCTAACGCCACCGCCACCACCGCCGCAAGCCGCCAGCAGCGTGGTGATTGCAAGCGCGACGGCTGCAGTCGTCATGCGCGATCGGCTACGCCGGCGCAGTTCCAGGACCGTGAACATGTTCATACCTTCGAAACCAGGGCCCCGCCGCGGGAACATAAGCGGGCGCATTGAAGTTGATTTCGGCCTCAAGCCCGTGAATCTGAAGGTTGCAGATGTAAGCAGAGGCTAGGGGCGTGCGTCTCTGGCGTTGTTGCGCAATCCACCACACGCAGCCCAAGGTGCCCTTCAAATAAGTCAAGGTCCCGGTCGCGTGGAGCCATCGAAAACCATCGATCCAACACCGCGTTGCGATGCTCACGTCGACCGTGCCGCGTGCGGTCACCCCTTTCGCACGGCTCTTGCGAAAGCGCCGCGCTGATTCAACGGCCAGGGCCTGGCCGCAAAGCGAGGCTTGTTCCAGGCGGCCGGGCATGCGTCGGGCCGTCCCGCGCGCAGCACCCGCCCCGGGCACGCAGCCATCGCCGGCGCCGTGCGGGCCACGCTGCCGCTGGGCACGCAGGCACGCGTGTCAGCCGGTTCGGGGCGCGCT
>JBBRJU010000204.1:0-5443 GCA_038218895.1 Burkholderiales bacterium | reverse complement strand
GCCGACATCGGGCAGCAGGCCGGCGATGTCGATCATCTCGTTGGCCGGGTCGTCTGCGGCCAGGTAGGCGATGACGGTGGCGCCAATCTGCATCACGCCCTGGCCCATCAGGCGCAGCACCTCCGGGCCCTTCAGGCCCATTTCATTGAAGCCCTTGATCTCGGCCGTGATCGCGCCGCCCGACTTCTCGGGCAGGGTCTTGGTCCAGAAAGGCACCTCGAAATCCTTGTACTGCGTGAGGCTGGAGATCGAACCCACCACCTGCAGCTGCGTCTTGGGCAGCGCCTGGGCGGCGGCGAGGTTGGCGGCCAGGACGGCAGCGGCGGCAACAAGCAAGCTCAGGGTACGCTTCATTCAGCTCTCTCCAGGGAGTTGTCGGTGGGTGGGGCGGTGGGGGGTGGAATCAAAGTGTCGCGACGCGCGAATTGGGCCAGTCGGTGATCAACATGGCCCCCGGTGCGTGGGTGATGCAGAAATCGGGCCGGGCAGCTGCGACCGCAGCCTGCGGCGTCACGCCGCAGGCCCAGAACACCGGCAGCTCATCGGGCAGCAGCTCGACGGCATCGCCGTAGTCGGGCCGGGACAGATCGTTGATGCCGATGAGGGCCGGATCGCCCAGGTGCACCGGCGCGCCATGCACCGCCGGGAAGCGCGAGGTGATCTGCACCGCACGGATGGCGTGCGCGGCCTTCATCGGCCGCATGCTCACCACCAGCGGGCCGTGGAAGGGGCCAGCCGCCGCGGTGGCGATGTGGGTGCGGTACATCGCGACATTCCGACCCTGCGCCACGTGACGCAGCGGCAGGCCGTCGGCAAGCAGCGCCCACTCGAACGAGAAAGAGCAGCCGATCACGAAAGGCACCAGGTCATCCCGCCACAGCGCGCGGATGTCGGTGGGCTCATCCACCATTTCGCCCTGGCGCCACAGGCGGTAGCGCGGCAGGTCGGTGCGCACGTCGATGTCGTCGCCCAGCGCCGCCAGCATCGGGTTGCCGGCATCACCCACGGCCAACAGGGGGCACGGCTTGGGGTTGCGCTGGCAGAACAGCAGGAAATCGGCTGCGAGTGCCTGCGGCAGGATGACCAGATTGCCCTGCACCAGGTCGTCGGCCAGGCCGCTGGTGTGGTGAACCCACTCGCCGCGGCGGATGGGCGCGCGGGCGGCACTGCCCTGGGCTGCAAAACCGGTGTTCACGTTGGATGGCCTGTTCGGGTTGGGACGTCGGTGCATTCTGGGCACAGCGCGCACCGTCAGCAAAGCCATATTTTCCCGCGCAGTTCAAGTCGCGGCAAAAGTCGGCTCGCCTGGGTGTCTCGCAGGCGCGCACGGTCCACTGTCAAGCCACACGCTGCGCTGGTGGTTGACCTCTGGTTACGCTGCTACAGAACGGCCAGTGCGTCGCAGCCCGACCCCGTACAGGTAAGCGCAACGAAGACCTCTGACCGAATCAGCCAAAGCTCTCCTCTTTTCACCCACTGTGCTGCATACCGACCCGCCAAGATGGCGGTCGAGTGCACATCGTCGAGATGACCAGTCCACTGGCCTTCTTCGTAGGCCAAGTGCCAGTGACGACTCACTTCGACGCTTGTCGGTGCGCGTTGGTAAATGATCGCCGGGCGATGATTCGGCGCTGGTTCCAGGATCTTCCTGGCTTCAGTGATTCCAGTCACAGCTTGGCCAAGCGCGCGCCGGATCGTGATGTCGGCTGTCCAGAATTTTTCTGCGGTATCAAGATCTGCCGAGGCAATCGCCCTGTTCTGGGCCTGCCTCGCTTCCTTGATGGCGGTCACTTCGGAGTGTGGGTCGACGATGGCGGATGTCATGTTTTGAGGAGGGGCGGCCTTGCAGGACTGAGTGAGACCCGGGAGAGCACCCGCCCGTTTTTGAAATGGATCAGGTTGCCTGGAATGCCGCAAGGCAAGGGTCTCAACAGGCGGTGGGTGACTGAGAGCGCGTCGGCGAATGGGATGGCGACATGCTTGCACACAGTCGGTGAACGTGGCCAGCCGTTCGGCTGCTGACCTGAAGCGCGTTTGCGCGATCACCGAACTGATTCGGCCAGTGAGTCGCTCGACCATGCCGGCTCCTGCCACTGGTGCGCGGTCGCCTCCGGCAGATCGAAGAGCGCGGCCACCTCCTGCAACGTGCCGCTGGCAGCCTTGATTTCAGCGCTCGCTCTGCGCGCCGTGCAGGCCTGCAGCTGGACTTGGCCCAGGCAAGACGCTCTGTTGTGCGGGATGCAAGGACGCCGTTCGATACACACAACCGCTGGCAGCGCCCACGTTTGAGTCCAATGGCACCAAGCCTCAAAAAGACGCACAGCATCCGTGCGGGCCGCAGTCCGATTTCTGGGTTCCGCATTGAAGGCGCCGTGCCGCGCGCAGCACAATCCACCCACCCCAACCCCATGCACCCGTGATGTCCCAGCCTTTCGGCACACCTTCGACCTGGCACACCCGGCCTGCCCAAGCCGTCGCCGCAGCCGGCATGGCCATGTTGCTGTCCGCCTGCGGCGGTGGCGGCAGCGGCGACGCCGGCAACACCAGCACCTACAACCCCGATGCGGCCATCACCCGTGTGATGGCCGGCGGTGTGCAGGTCAATGGGCTGACCGGCAGCTACGGCGGTGTCGCCTTCACCCTGTCGCTGGCCTACACACCCTTGCCGGATGCAGTGTTCGAGGGCGCCAGCCGCAAGGCCGTGCGCCAGACCGTCACCGTCTCGGGCGGTGGTCGCACCGAGACGACCAGCGGCTTTGTCTACTTCAGCGTCTCGCCCTATGCCGATGCCGGCGGCAGGGACGACGATGGCAGCGTCGACGTGGCGGTGCCCACCGGCACCCTGCCCACGGTTGCACGCGTGGGCAGCAGCGGCCCGCTGAACACCAGCACCACCTACGCCGACGCGAGCAAGCGCGTCATCGACGCGACCACCACCACCACCTGGTCGCTCGATGTCGACAGCGCCAGCACTGCCCTGGCCTGTCTGCGGTCGATCGTGCTGGAAACCGGTGCCGCCACGCCCATCACCGGCCGGCAGTGCTTTCGCATCGACACCGCTGGCAATGTGCTGGGCGCTGTGGTGGTGATCAGCGGGGGCGGCGCCACCATCGAATTCCGCTGACCGGCGCTGCCAGCCAGTGCCGTTGCTGCAGCCGCAGCCTGGTGCCCTGATGCGCCGATGCGCCGATGCGCTGATCCCCATCGTAGACGCCACCGTGGGCGCCACCGTGGCCACATCAATGCCCGGCAAAGCCCACCAGTGTGAAGAGCGGCAAGCCAGCTGCCCGCAGCCGGGCCGACCCGCCCAGCTCGGGCAGGTCGACGATGGCCGCGCCTTCGATCACCGTCGCGCCCAGTCTTTCCAGCAGGCGCTTGCCGGCCAGCATGGTGCCGCCGGTGGCGATCAGGTCGTCGATCAGCACCACCCGGTCGCGCGGCTGGACCGCGTCGGTGTGCAGTTCCACCGTGGCGCTGCCGTATTCCAGTGCGTAGTGCTCGGCCACCGTGGTGTAGGGCAGTTTGCCCTGCTTGCGGATCGGCAAGAAGCCGACGTTCAGCGCGTAGGCCAGCGCCGCGCCGAGGATGAAGCCGCGTGCGTCCAGCCCGGCAATGGCGTCGGGCTTCAGGTCGAAGTAGCGGTGCACAAACGCGTCGATCAGCACCCGGAACACCTTGGGGTTCTGCAGCAACGGCGTGATGTCACGGAACTGCACGCCCGGCACCGGCCAGTCAGGCACTGTGCGGATGTGGTCGCGGATGTAGTCGCGGGTGTGGTCGTGGGCGTGGGCGTGGATGGGGTCGCGGTTGTGGTCAGTGCGCGGGGCCGGCACGTCGGTGGGTGGCAGTGCCATGGTCATCCTTTCAGCAGCTTGGCTTCGGCCAGTGACAGCGGCACGGGCAGGCCCGACAGCACCAGTGTGTCACCGGCGGCCAGCACCAGGCTGTCGTGGGCGTCGATCACCCGGCCATTGGCCTGGCGCACGCTGACCACTTGCACGCCAAGCGCATGCAGCGCCTGGTCGCCCAGCGGCTGGCCCACACAGGCGGCGGCCACCGGCAGCGGCACGGTGCCCAGGCGGGCCTGGTTGCGTTCGTCGGCGCCGTCGTCGTCGGCACCGTGGAAGTAACCGCGCAACAGGTGATAACGCTTGTCACGGGCGTCACTGGTGATGCGGATCACCCGCTGCATCGGCACGCCCACCAGGGCCAGGGCCTGGGCGGCCAGCATCAGGCTGCCTTCGATGGCCTCGGGCACCACCTCGGTGGCGCCGGCGTCGCGCAGGCGCTCCAGGTCGGTGTCGTCGATGGTGCGCACGATCACCGGCACCTTGGGCGCATGCGCGCGCACCAGCTGCAGGATCTTCAGCGCCGACGGCGTGTCGTGGTAGCTCACCACCACCGCATTGGCGCGCCCCAGGCCGGCGGCCATCAGGCTGGGCAGGCGGGCGGCGTCGCCGAACACCACGCTCTGGCCGGCGGCGGCGGCCTGGCGCACGCGGTCGGGGTCCAGGTCCAGCGCCATGTAGGGGATGGCCTCCTGCGTCAGCAGCCGCGCCAGGTTCTGGCCGCTGCGGCCGTAGCCGGCAATGATCACGTGGGCCTCGGTCTTGATCGCCTTCTTGGCAATGCTGGTCACCTGCACCGACTGCATCAGCCATTCATTGGCCGACAGCTTCATCACCACCCAGTTGCTGTGCATCACGATGAAGGGCGTGGCCAGCATGCTCAGCACCATGCAGGCCAGCACCGGGCTCACCCACTGCGGCTCCACCAGGCCCTGGTCGGCGCCCAGCGTCAGCAGCACAAAGCCGAATTCACCCGCTTGCGCCAGATACAGCCCGGTGCGGATGGCCACCCCGGGCGTGGCGCGGAACAGCCACGCCAGCACCGCCACCAGCGTGCCCTTGACCAGCAGCGGCACCACGCTCAGCAGCAGCACCAGGCCCCACTGGTCGATCACCGGGCGCCAGTCCAGCTTCATGCCGATGGTGATGAAGAACAGGCCCAGCAGCACATCGTGGAAGGGCCGGATGTCGGTCTCCACCTGGTGCTTGAACTCGGTCTCGGCCACCAGCATGCCGGCGACGAAGGCGCCCAGCGCCAGGCTCAGGCCGGCATGCTCGGTCAGCCAGGCCAGGCCCAGGGTGATCAGCAGCAGGTTCAGCACGAACAGCTCTTCGCTCTTGCGCCGCGCCACGATGGTCAGCCACCAGCGCATCACCTTCTGGCCGCCCACCAGCAACAGTGTCAGCAGCACCACCGCCTTCACGAGCGCCAGGCCCAGGGCCCAGGCCATGTCCTCGCCGCTGCTGCCCAGCGCCGGGATCAGCACCAGCAGCGGCACCACGGCCAGATCCTGGAACAGCAGCACGCCCATCACCCGGCGGCCGTGCTCGCTTTCCATCTCCAGCCGCTCGGCCATCAGCTTGACGACGATGGC
>JBBRJU010000203.1:0-5444 GCA_038218895.1 Burkholderiales bacterium | reverse complement strand
CCTTGACGTCTTCCAGGCCATCGACGATGGCCCGTTGCAATTTGCGAATGTCCATTCAGCCTCTGTTGTCTTGTGCGTCGCCCCGGGGATAGGGCTGGTGTTGATCAATATAGCCCGCCACGGCCGCCCCCACCAGCGGGGCAATTGCCGCCGCAGAGGCGCCGGCGGCGAGCTGGCGGCGGATATCACTGGCGGCGATGTCCTGCCGCGGCAGCGGCAACGCCACCACACGGTGCGGCATGGCCGCCAGCGCGGCGGGAGGCGTGGGTGCCTGGCCGTCGCGCCCGGCCACCGCCAGCGTCAGCCGCTGCAGCAGTTCGGGCCAGCCGCGCCAGGTGTCGAAACGGGCGTACTGGTCTTGGCCCAGGATGAAGAACCAGTCGGCGCCTGGCAGCTCGGCCTGCAACTCGCGCACCGTGTCGATGGTGTAGGTGGGGCCGCTGCGGTCCAGCTCGCGGGTGTCGACCACGTGGCCAGGCGCACCGCCCAGCAGCGCGGCCAACATGGCAGCGCGGTGCGCCGGGCTGGCCATCACGCGGCCGGCTTTTTGCCAGGGCGCGCCGGCCGGCAGCCAGCGCAATTCATCCAGCGCCAGCGCCTGGAACGCCAGCTGCCCCAGCGCCAGGTGGGCCAGGTGGGGTGGGTCGAAACTGCCGCCCAGCAAGCCGATCCGGCGTACCGCCGCTGCGCCGATCCGCCGCCCCGCCTCGGGGCCGGTGTGTTGCGCCGCCATCAGCCTCCGGCCAGCCAGTCGCGCGGGCGGAGGAAGTCGCTGTAGAGCCGCGCCTCGGGCGTGTCGGGCTCGGGTTTCCAGTCGTAGCGCCACTTCACCACCGGCGGCATGCTCATCAGGATGCTTTCGGTGCGCCCGCCCGATTGCAGGCCGAACAGCGTGCCGCGGTCGAACACCAGGTTGAATTCGACATAACGGCCACGCCGGTAGGCCTGGAAATCACGCTCCCGCTCGCCATAGGGCAGGCTGCGCCGGCGTTCGATGATCGGCAGATACGCCGGCAGAAACGCATCACCCACCGCGCGCAGCATCGCAAAGCTCTGGTCGAACCCCAGCTCGGCGAAATCATCGAAGAAGATGCCGCCGATGCCACGCGGCTCGCTGCGGTGCTTCAAGAAGAAATAGTCGTCGCACCAGGCCTTGAAGCGCGGATACAGCGAGACGCCGAACGGCGCGAGCGCGTCGCGGTTGACGCGGTGGAAGTGCGCCGCATCCTCCTCGAAGCCGTAGTAGGGCGTCAGGTCCATGCCGCCGCCGAACCACACCACCGGCGCCTTGCCATCGGGCAGCGCGGCGAACATGCGCACGTTCATGTGCACCGTGGGCACCATCGGGTTGCGCGGGTGGAACACCAGGCTCACACCCATGGCCTCGAACGGCGCCCCGGCCAACTCGGGCCGGTGCTGGGTGGCCGACGGCGGCAGTTGCGGGCCCTTCACATGGCTGAAGTTGCAGCCGCCGCGCTCGAGCAGGCCGCCCTCTTCCACCAGCTGGGTCTTGCCGTCGCCCTGCAGGCGCTCACCGGGCGCGCGCACCCAGGCGTCGGTGTGGAAGGTCTTGCCATCGGCCAGTTGCAGCGCGTCGATGATGCGCTGCTGCAGGCCGAGCAGATAGCTGCGCACATCTTGGGTGTCCATCGGGTCTCCTTGCTGGGGCCTGGGGCCGCCTGGTGTTGTGATCTGGCGCAGCGCTGGATGGCGCGCTGGCCGCTCAGCGCCTGATGGCGCGGTGGCCGCTCAGCGCCTGATGGCGCGGTGACCAATGTCGCGCCGGTACTGCACGCCGTCGATGTGGATGCCGCCCAGGTGCTTGTAGGCCTTCTGCTGGGCCAGCTTGGCCGAATCGCCCAGCGCGGTGACGCACAGCACCCGCCCGCCTGTCACCCGCAGGGTGCCGGCGTGGTCGAGCACGGTGCCGGCATGGAACACCACGGCGTCGTCGGTGTCGACCGGCAGGCCGCTGATGGCATCGCCCTGGCGCGGCTTGGCCGGGTAGCCGGCGGCGGCCAGCACCACGCCCAGGGCAAAGCGGCGGTCCCAGTCGAGTTGCACCTTGTGCAGCGTGCCATCGGTGGCGTGCAGCAGCACGTCGAGCAGGTCGCTCTTCAGGCGCATCAGGATGGGCTGGGTCTCCGGGTCGCCCAGGCGGGTGTTGAACTCCAGCGTCTTGGGCCGGCCCTGGGCGTCGATCATCAGGCCGGCATACAGGAAGCCGGTGAACGGAATGCCGTCCTTGGCCATGCCGGCCACCGTGGGCAGGATGATGTCCTGCATCGCCTTGGCATGCACATTGGGCGTGACCACCGGCGCCGGGCTGTAGGCGCCCATACCACCGGTGTTGGGGCCTGTGTCGCCATCGCCCAGGCGCTTGTGGTCCTGGCTGCTGGCCAGGGCCAGCACGTTCTTGCCGTCGACCAGCACGATGAAGCTGGCTTCCTCGCCGACCAGAAATTCCTCGATGACCACGCGGGGCACCGCCAGGCCGTCCGCGCCAGCGTTGTGCACCACGCCCAGGGTGCCATCGACCAGCATGAAGTCGACGGCCGCATGGGCCTCGGCCAGTGTCATCGCCACCACCACGCCCTTGCCGGCGGCCAGGCCGTCGGCCTTGATCACGATGGGCGCGCCGACCTGGTCGATGTGGGCATGGGCGGCCACCGGGTCGGTGAAGGTGGCGTAGTGCGCGGTGGGGATGCCGTGCCGCGCCATGAAATCCTTGGCGAAGGCCTTCGACGATTCGAGCTGCGCCGCCGCCTGCGTGGGGCCGAAGATGCGCAGCCCGCGGGCGCGGAATACATCGACCACGCCCGCCGACAACGGTGCCTCGGGGCCCACCACCGTCAGCGCCACCTTGTTGGCCTGGGCAAAGTCGGCCAGGGCCGCCGGGTCGGTGATGGCCAGGTTCGTCAGGCGGTTGTTGGCTGCCGTGCCGCCGTTGCCCGGCGCCACGAACACCTGCTGGGCCTTTGCGCTCTGCGCCAGCTTCCAGGCCAGCGCATGCTCGCGGCCACCGCCACCGATCACCAGAACATTCATGCGGATTCGGCCATCTCGGCGTTGTGGAACACGTCCTGCACGTCGTCGAGGTCCTCGATCACATCCAGCAGCTTCTGCATGCGCTCGGCGTCCTCGCCGCTCAGCGCGACGGAGTTTTCTGCACGCATCGTGACCGTGGCGATCTCGGGCTTCAGGCCGGCGGCCTCCAGCGCGTGCTTCACGGCTTCATAGGCGGGTGGTGCGCACAGCACCTCGATGGCGCCGTCGTCGTCGGTTACCACATCATCGGCGCCGGCTTCCAGGGCCACGTCCATCACCTTGTCTTCGCTCGTGCCGGGGGCAAACACGAACTGCCCGCAGTGCTTGAACTGGAAGGCCACCGAGCCTTCGGTGCCGAGGTTGCCGCCGTACTTGCTGAACGCATGGCGCACCTCGGCCACGGTGCGCACCCGGTTGTCGGTCATGGTGTCGACGATGATTGCCGCGCCGCCGATGCCGTAACCCTCGTAGCGGATTTCTTCATAGTTCACGCCTTCCAGCGCGCCCGAGGCCTTGTCGATGTTGTACTTGATGCGGTCGGCCGGCATGTTGGCGGCCTTGGCGCGGTCGATGGCCAGGCGCAGCCGCGGGTTGGCCGACACATCGCCCCCACCCTGGCGGGCCGCCACGGTGATCTCGCGGATGATCCGCGTCCACACCTTGCCGCGCTTCTCATCCTGCCGGCCCTTGCGGTGCTGGATGTTGGCCCATTTGGAATGCCCTGCCATGGGGGTCTTGCTCCGAGTCCTCGAGGCCCCGAGTTTAAGTGGTGGCCGCCTGCCGGGCGCTGACTGCCCGCTAGACTGGCAGCACCGCTGTCCCGCCGGAGTGCCCCCACCATGGTTGAACCCATCCTTGTCGCCCAGCGTGGCGACATCCGCTGCGAGCTGCTGCCCGCCCTGGCCAATCGCCATGGCCTGATCACCGGGGCCACTGGCACCGGCAAGACCATCACCCTGCAGACCCTGGCCGAAAGCTTCTCGAAGATCGGCGTGCCGGTGTTCATGGCCGACGTGAAGGGCGACCTGACCGGCATCAGCCAGGCCGGCAGCATCAGCCCCAAGCTGGCCGCCATGCTGGCCGAGCGCGGCATCGAGGCGCCCGCTGCGCTGGCCTGCCCGACCACGCTGTGGGATGTGTTCGGCGAAGCCGGCCACCCGGTGCGGGCCACCGTCAGCGACATGGGGCCGCTGCTGCTGGCGCGCATGCTGGCGCTCAACGAGACCCAGACCGGCGTGCTCAACATGGTGTTCAAGATCGCCGATGACCAGGGCCTGCTGCTGCTGGACCTGAAAGACCTGCGCACCATGCTGCAGCATGTGGGTGACAACGCCAGCCAGTTCACCACCCGCTACGGCAATGTCAGCGCCGCCAGCGTCGGCGCCATCCAGCGCGGGCTGCTTCAGATCGAGAGCCAGGGCGGCGACAAGTTCTTCGGCGAGCCGATGCTCGACATCAGCGACTTCATGCAGACCAGCGACGGCCTGGGCGTGGTCAACGTGCTGACCGCCGACAAGCTGATGAACGCGCCCCGGCTGTACGCCACCTTCTTGCTGTGGATGCTGAGCGAGCTGTTCGAGCAGCTGCCCGAGGTGGGCGATCTGGACAAGCCCAAGCTGGTGTTCTTCTTCGACGAGGCGCACCTGTTGTTCAAGGACGCGCCGGCGGTGCTGGTCGAACGCATCGAGCTGGTGGTGCGCCTGGTGCGCAGCAAGGGCGTGGGGGTGTATTTCGTCACCCAGAACCCGCTGGACGTGCCCGACACCGTGCTGGGCCAGCTCGGCAACCGGGTGCAGCATGCGCTGCGCGCCTTCACCCCGCGTGACCAGAAAGCGGTGAAGAGCGCCGCCACCACGATGCGCGCCAACCCGGGGCTCGACATCGAGACCGCCATCACCGAGCTGGGCGTGGGCGAGGCGCTGGTGAGCTTTCTCGACAGCAAGGGCCGGCCAAGCGTGACCGAGCGGGTGTTCGTGCTGCCACCGGGCAGCCAGATCGGGCCGATCAGCCCGGCCCAGCGCCAGCAGCTGATCGCCAGCTCGCTGGTGGCGGGGGTTTACGAGAAAGTGGTCGACCGTGCATCAGCGCATGAACTGCTGACAAACCGCAGCGCCGGCGCGACTGCGGCCGCAACTGGCGGCGGGCGCAGCATGGCCGACGAGGCCAAAGCCGCAGCCCGCGGCGGCGCGGGGCCGGCAGCGGCCGACGATGGCGGCCTGATGGGCGGGCTCAAGGACATGATGTTCGGCAGCACCGGCCCACGCGGCGGGCGCCGCCCCGGCTTGGCCGAAGCAGCAGCGGGTTCGGCCATGCGCAGCATCGGCTCGGCCGTGGGCCGCGAGATATTCCGCGGCGTGCTGGGTTCGATCCTGGGCGGCGGCCGGCGGCGCTGAAGC
>JBBRJU010000202.1:0-5461 GCA_038218895.1 Burkholderiales bacterium | reverse complement strand
ACCTTCTGGGTGGCAGAGATCTCGACGTTGGTGCGCAAGTCCTTGATGAGGCTGTTGTCCAGCACATAGCTGCGGATCTTGAGGCCCCAGCCGACGTCGGTCTTGCTGTCTTCCAGCTTCAGCTGCTCTTCCATGCGCTTGCGCATCTCATGGTCGTACAAACGGCTGCGCAGGCGCTTCCAGGCCACGTCGCGGTTGCTGTGCTGGCTGCGGCCGTCCTGGCACTGCACCACGATGCCGGTGGGCAGGTGGGTGAGCCGCACCGCCGAGTCGGTCTTGTTGATGTGCTGGCCACCGGCACCGCTGGCGCGGAAGGTGTCCACCCGCACATCGGCCGGGTTGATGTCGATCTCGATCGAGTCATCAACCTCGGGGTAGACAAACAGCGAGGCGAAGCTGGTGTGGCGCCCGCCCGATGAATCGAACGGGCTCTTGCGCACCAGGCGGTGCACGCCGGTCTCGGTGCGCAGGTGGCCAAAAGCGTAGTCCCCCTCGATCTTGATGGTGGCGCTCTTGATGCCGGCCACGTCGCCCGGGGTCTCGTCTTCCAGCGTGGCCTTGAAGCCCTTGCGCTCGGCGTACTTCAGGTATTGGCGCAGCAGCATCCCGGCCCAGTCACAGGCTTCGGTACCGCCGGCGCCGGCCTGGATGTCGACAAAGCAGTTCAGCGGATCAGCGGGGTTGCTGAACATGCGGCGGAATTCCAGGCCCTCCACCGTCTTGCGCAGCTCGGCTGCGTCGGCCTCGATGGCCGTGAGATCGTCGAAGGCCTCGTCAGCCTTGCTCATGTCGTACAACTCGGTGTTGTCGTCGAGGTTGCTCTTCAGGTGGTCGATGGTGGCGACCACATCTTCGAGCGATTTTTTCTCGCGGCCCAGTTCCTGGGCACGCTTGGGCTCGTTCCAGACGCTGGGGTTCTCCAGCGCGGCATTGACTTCATTCAGCCGCAGGGATTTGCGGTCGTAGTCAAAGATACCCCCGGAGCTGCTCGGTGCGGGCGCTCAGGTCGGCGAGCAGCGTGCCGATGGCGTTGACTTGTTCGATGTCCATGGGAAGCAGGCTTCACGCGATTTATACAAGCCTGGATTCTCGCATGGGGGTGCTGGGCGGCGCCGCCATCCGGGTCGTGCCCGGGTGGCGCCAGCCTTGGCCTTCGCTAGCATCGCAGAACCATGGCACAGCACCCCTCTGACCCCAGCGCCTACTGGCGCAGCACCCTGCGCCTGAGCGCCATGTTGCTGGGCCTGTGGCTGCTGGTCACCTTGGGGGTGTGCCTGTATGGGTCCAGTCTGGGCTTTGACTTTTTTGGCTGGCCGTTCGGCGTCTGGGCCACCGCCCAGGGTGCGCTGCTGGTGTTCTGCGCCATCGTCTGGGTGTATGCCCTGGCGATGGACCGGCTGGATGCTGAGCACGGCCAGCACGCCGGGGATTGATGCCGCTGGCGCAGCCGCCATCGTTCAAGGGATGCTGACCGCCAGTGGAATGTCCACGGTCTGGCTGCGCAGCTGCACCCGGGCGCGGGCCAGCACCGTCTGGCCGGAGGCGAACACCCCGGCTTCGCCGGCGTCGACGCTGAAGCGCAGGCGGTAGGTCGGCAGGCCCAGGCTCATCAGCCGGCCTAGGCTGCCGTACAAGGGAATCAGCTGCTCCACCTTGTCGGCATACAGCATGGCGCCGCCGCCAGCCGTGGCCAGCTGGCTGAGCGCTTCCACGTCGATGTCACCGCTGAGCCCGATGGTGAACAGGCGCACACCATCGGCGCGTGCACCGGCGATGACCTGCTGACGGCGCTGGTCGCAAGCCGGCGCGCTGCCGCAGTAGCTGTCGGCCCCATCGGTGAACACCACCATGGCGCGCGGCAGGCCGGGCCGCAGTGCGGCATCCGCCACCAGGCGTGCCCGCATGGCGTCGATGGCGCCGTACAGCGGCGTCTGCCCACCACTCTGGTTGGCCAAGGCATCCAGCGGTGCGAAGAATTGTGGCGCTGCTGCTGCACCGGCCACGGTGCCTAGCAGGGTCAGCGGCTGCTGCGGCAGCCGTGCGCCGGTGCCGTCGGCAAACGCGCCGATCAAGGCCTGGTCTGCTGGCGCCAGCGTGCTGATCAAGGACTTGGCGGCATACAGCCGGGCGTTTTGCCGGTCGTTGTTGGCGATGCTGCCGCTCTGGTCGATCAACAGCCCCACGGTCTGGGCCACCACGGCTTGAGCCGCCACCACCTGCAGGCCGGTGGCCGCGCCACTGGCCTGGTAGGCATGGTCTGCTGGCGCGTTGCGCAGACAGTCAGCCGCCGGCGTTGCGGCATTGGGCTGGCATGCCAGCAATTGGAAGTCGGCGGCGCTGAGGCCTTCCACCGGCTGGGCATCGGCACCCACCACCACCAGTTCGGTTTCGAAGCTCAGCAGGCGGCCGTCGTCCGAGCGCACGGCCAGCCCGCCGCTGCGTGACGCCAGCGAGCCGCCTGCTGCGGCGGTGGTGCGCTGCAAGACCACAGGCACATTCGTCACCGAATCCGAGCCGAGCGTGGCCAGGGCAACCAGCGGGGTGAAGGTCGGCACCGAGACCGCCAGTTCAACCGCGCCGGGTGCGGCGGCCAGGAACACGGTGCCCTCCGCATCGGTGGTCAGCACCGGGCTGTTGGCTGCGGCCAGCTTGACGGTGGCGCCCGCCACCGGCGCACCGTATACATCCTGTACGACCACCTTGACCACGCCCAGTATGGCCGTCGTTGGCGACGCAGTTCCGCCGCCGCCGCCGCAGCCGGCCGCCAGCGCAGTGGCGATGGCGAGCGCGAACATGCCTGACCAAGCAACCAAGGGGTTTTTTGCTTGAAGTTCGCGCATGCTGCATCCCGTCCATGGGAGCCCAGAGGCCACTGCCCGGCGGGCAGCGTTGCCTGCGAACACCGATGGACTGAGCTTGGCGGCCTGGCCGCGCCTGGCCCGTAGGACTGCGCCGATGTGCGCGTAGGCCGCAGGCCCACCACCACAGGCGGCCAGCATTGACCAAGGGGCCGCCGCCACCACCACCGGCGGCCAGCATTGACCGAAGGGCCGCCGCCGCCACCGGCGGTCAACATTTACCGAGAGGCCGCCGTTACCACCGGCGGACCCAGAGCCCGCAGCACATCGCGCACGTACTGCGCCCGGTCCTTGGGGTCGGCAAACTCGCGCTCGATGCGCAGCTTGTCGTTGCCGGCCAGCTTCACGTTCTTGTTCTTCTGCACCAGGCTGATGATCTTCATCGCGTCGATCGGCGGGTTGGGCCGGAAGGTGATGTTCATCAGCTTGGGGTTGGCGTCGATCTTGGCCACGCCGTAGGGCTTGGCCATCACCCGCAGGCGGTGGGTGTCGAACAGGGTCTGGCCCTGGGCGGGCAGCTTGCCGAAGCGGTCGGTCATCTCTTCGAGCAGGATGTCCAGCGTCTCGGGCTTGTCGGCCGTGGCCAGGCGCTTGTAGAGGTTCAGCCGCACCTGCACGTCGCCGCAATAGGCGTCGGGCAGCAGGGCGGGGGCGTGCAGGTTGATTTCGGTGCTGCCGCCGAAGATGCCGGTGGGACTGAGCAGGTCGGGCTCCTGGCCCATCTTCAGCGCCCGCACCGCCTCGGCCAGCATGTCGTTGTAAAGCTGAAAGCCCACCTCCATCATGTTGCCGCTCTGGTTTTCACCCAGCACCTCGCCGGCACCGCGGATTTCCAGGTCATGCATCGCCAGGTAGAAGCCCGAGCCCAGTTCTTCCATGCTCTGGATCGCGTCCAGCCGCTGTTGCGCCTGCTTGGTCAGCGTCTCGGTGTCGGGCACCAGCAAGTAGGCGTAGGCCTGGTGGTGGCTGCGGCCCACGCGGCCGCGCAGCTGGTGCAGCTGCGCCAGACCGAACTTGTCGGCCCGGCTGATGACGATGGTGTTGGCACTCGGCACGTCGATGCCGGTCTCGATGATGGTGGAGCACAGCAGCGGGTTATGGCGCTGGGCGATGAAGTCGCGCATCACGCGTTCCAGTTCACGCTCGGGCATCTGGCCATGGGCCACGGCGATGCGGGCCTCGGGCATCAGCGCTGTCAGGCTGGTGCGGCGCGCCTCGATCGTGGCCACGTCGTTGTGCAGGAAGTAGACCTGGCCGCCACGCTTCAGCTCGCGCAGCACGGCTTCGCGGATCACGCTGTTGCCCTCGCTGCGCACAAAGGTTTTGATCGCCAGCCGGCGCTGCGGCGCAGTGGCAATCACGCTCAGGTCGCGCAGGCCTTCCAGCGCCATGCCCAGGGTGCGGGGGATGGGCGTGGCGGTCAGCGTCAGCACATCCACCTCGGCACGCATCGCCTTGATCGCCTCCTTGTGGCGCACGCCGAAGCGGTGTTCTTCATCGATCACCAGCAGGCCCAGCCGCTTGTACTTCACGTCGGGGCTCAGCAGCTTGTGCGTGCCCACCACGATGTCGACGGTGCCGGCTTCCAGGCCATCGAGCGTGGTCCTCACCTCCTTGGGTGAGCGAAAGCGCGACAGCTCGGCAATGCGCACCGGCCAGCGGCCAAAGCGGTCGACCAAGGTCTGGTAGTGCTGCTCGGCCAGCAAGGTGGTGGGCGCCAGGATGGCGACCTGCTTGCCGCCGATCACCGCGATGAAGGCGGCACGCAGCGCCACCTCGGTCTTGCCGAATCCCACATCGCCGCACACCAGGCGGTCCATCGGCTGCGGGCTGACCATGTCCTGGATCACCGCATGGATGGCAGCGCGCTGGTCGGGTGTCTCCTCGAAGCCGAAGCTGCTGGCGAAGGCTTCGTAGTCATGGGCGCTGTAGCGGTGGGCGTGGCCTTCACGCGCGGCGCGGCGGGCGTACAGGTTCAGCAGCTCGGCAGCGGCATCGCGCACCTGCTCGGCGGCCTTGCGTTTGGCCTTGTCCCACTGGCCGCTGCCCAGGCGGTGCAGCGGGGCTTCGTCGGCGCTGACGCCGGTGTAACGGCTGATCAGTTGCAGCTGGCTCACCGGCACGTACAGCGTGGCCTTGTCGGCATAGGTGAGGTGCAGGAACTCGCTCGCACCATCGCCGATGTCGATGTTGATCAGGCCCACATAGCGACCGATGCCGTGGCTGGCATGCACCACCGGGTCGCCCACCTTCAGCTCCGACAGATCCTTGATCAGCGCATCGACGCTGCTGACCTGCTCCTGCTTGCGGCGGCGCCGACCCTGCGGCGAGCTGGCGAACAGCTCGGTCTCGGTGATGAACTGGATCGAGACGGGCGGCTGGCCGTCGGGCTCGAACCAGTGGAAGCCGGCGGCCAGCGGCGCGGCGGTGATGCAGAACTTCTCGGTGCTGGCCTCGAACTCGGCCAGCGTGGCCACGCTGGGCGGGCTGATCTGGTGGTCGCGCAACAGCTCCAGCAGGCTCTCACGCCGGCCGTCGCTCTCGGCCACGATCAGCACCCGCGCCGGCGTGCTGTCCAGGTGGCGGTTGAAGTTGGCCAGTGG
>JBBRJU010000201.1:0-5469 GCA_038218895.1 Burkholderiales bacterium | reverse complement strand
TCAGCGAGGCCACGCGAAAGGCGATGGGCGAGCAAGCGGTGCAGCTTGCCAGGGCGGTCAGCTACCAGAGCGCGGGCACGGTGGAGTTCGTGGTCGGCAAGGACCAGCGTTTCTACTTCCTGGAGATGAACACCCGGCTGCAAGTGGAGCATCCGGTCACCGAGAGCATCACCGGCATCGACCTGGTCGAGCAGATGATCCGCGTCGCCGCGGGCGAAAAGCTGCCGTTCAGCCAGGCGCAGATTGCGCGCCGCGGCTGGGCGATCGAGTGCCGCATCAACGCCGAAGACCCGTTCCGCAACTTCTTGCCGAGCACCGGCCGCCTGGTGCGCTACCAGCCGCCGGCCACCACGATGGAAGCCAGCCAGCCGGTGCCAGCAGGTGGCGGCGTGCGGGTGGACACCGGTGTGGAAGAGGGCGGCGAAATCCCGATGTTCTACGACTCGATGATCGCCAAGCTGATCGTGCATGGTGCAGACCGGCAGGACGCCATCGCCAAGATGCGGGCTGCGCTCAACGCTTTCGTGATCCGCGGCGTGTCGAGCAACATCCCGTTCCAGAGTGCGCTGCTGGCCCACCCCCAATTCGTGGCGGGCGACTTCAACACCGGCTTCATTGCCGAGCACTACCCCCAGGGCTTCCGCGCCGAGGATGTGCCGCACGACGACCCTGATTTTCTGGTGGCGCTGGCGGCGGCCACCTACCGCCTGTACCGCGAGCGCGCCGCCGGCATCACGGGCCAGTTGCCCGGGCATGGCGTTCAGATCGGCCAGCAGTTCGTGGTGGTGGTCAAGGGCCCGGCCGGTGTGCACCGGCATGTGCCGGTGGTGGTGCAGATGCTGGCGCAACCCAGCGGGCCTGCGTCGCTGACGGTGAAGGTGGAGGGCCGCCCGGCCTATGCCATCAGCACCGACTGGAGCTTCGGCGGCATTCGCGCCACCGGCAGTTGCAACGGCCAGCCCTTCACCGCCCAGGTGGAGCGCCAGGGCCTGTGGATGCGCGTGTCCCACAACGGGCTGTCCATCGACGCCCAGGTGATGATCGCCCGCGCTGCCGAACTGCTGCGGGTGATGCCGTTCAAGGCGCCGGCCGACATGCGCAAGTTCCTGCTTTCGCCGATGCCCGGCCTGCTGGTGGACGTGACGGTGGTGCCCGGCCAGGCGGTGCAGGCTGGTGAGCGGCTGGCCGTGATCGAGGCGATGAAGATGGAGAACATCCTCACTGCCAGCCAGGACGGTGTGGTCAAGGACGTGCTGGCCACCAAGGGCGAGAGTCTGTCGGTCGACCAACCCATCATTGCCTTTGCCTGAGGACCTATCCGATGCACAGCAAACCTTTCAAGATCCTCGGCATCCAGCAGATCGCCATCGGCGGCCCTGACAAGGCCAAGCTCAAGAGCCTGTGGGTGGACATGCTGGGCCTCACGATCAAGAGCACGTTCGTGAGCGAGCGGGAAAACGTCGACGAAGATATCTGCCAGCTGGGCCATGGCCCCGGCGCGGTGGAAGTTGACCTGATGCAGCCGCTGGACCCCGACAAGAAGCCGGCCGTGGACCAGCCCCCGCTCAACCACGTGGGCCTGTGGATCGACGACCTGCCCCGCGCGGTGGAATGGATGACGGCCCACGGCGTGCGCTTTGCGCCGGGTGGCATCCGCAAGGGCGCGGCCGGCCACGACATCACCTTCATCCACCCCAAGGGCAACGAACAGTTCCCGCTGGGCGGCGAAGGCGTGCTGATCGAATTGGTGCAGGCGCCGGCCGAGGTGATCGCGGCGCTGGGTTGAGCCCTGGTGCCAGCGCTGCGCTGCAGCGCGTCGAGGCCGCGTCTAAACTGTCCGCAACCCACTGGTCGTTGCGCTTGAAAGATACCCCCGAGTCCCCGCTGCCGCTGCCGCCGCCGCTGCCGATATCGATACCGATGCAGCAGACGCTGCAGATGCTGCAGATGCAAGGCCCGCCACTGGCGCTGGTGGATGCGCAAGGGTGCCTGGCCTGGTCGTCAGCCGCCTGGCAGGCACTGTGGCCGGACACGCGGGCGGGCGACGCACTGCACACCTGGCTGGCCGGCCCGGCCGGCGCCGAGCTGGCCGACCGGGGCGCGGCCGAAGCGGCCAGCGTCGACGGCAGCGTCTGGCGCATCGGCGCCAAGCCGGCTGGCGTTGGCTGCCTGCTGCTCAGCGCCGAAGACCTGTCGGCCGTGCGCGCCGCGCAGGCTGCGCAGGCCCAGGTCGCGCGCCTGCAGGAGCGGCTCGATCTGGTGCAGGACTTCAGCGACACCGGCGTTTTCGAACGCGAGGCGGCCGGCCTGGGCGGCAGCTGGGACCGCCACATGTACCGCATCTGGGGCCTGCCCGAGCAGCCACCCGGTTCCCCGGCGCCGGCCTATGACGACGTCGTGCCCATGATCTTCCAGGAAGACCGCCGCGAAGGCGCATTCGCCGCGACGGTGGCGCAGGGCGGCGTGCACACCCAGCGCCTGCGCATTCGACGGCCCGACGGCCAGGTGCGCCATCTGTACACGCAGTGGAAGGTGCTGATTGACGAACGCACCGGTGTGCGCCGCGTGCTCGGCATCAACACCGACGATACCGACGTCTACGCGCTCGCCAACCGCGCAGAGCGGCTGCGCACCGAGCTGGACGTGGCGCTCGAGCTCGGCCACATCGCGCTGTGGCGGCACGACCTGGCCAGCAACCGCCTACTGATCGACGCGCGGGGTTGCGAGGTCACCGGCCTGCCATACAGCGAACATGGCGTGCCGCTGGAGGTGGCGCGCGCAGACATCCACCCTGACGACCTGCCCGGGCTGCTGGCCTCGGCCGCGCTGACCTTGCGCACCGGCGAGCCCAGCGACATGGAACTGCGCTACCCGCGCCCTGGCGGTGGCTGGCGCCATGTGCTGCTGCGCCGGGCGCTGCAGCGCGGCCCCGGGGGCGAGGCACTGGGCTTTGTCGGTGTGCTGATGGACGTGACCGACCGCGTCGAAGAAAGTCACCGCACGCTGGAGTACGCGCGCCGGCTGGAGGCCGCAGCCGAGGCCGCGCGTGTCGGCCTGTGGTCGACCCAGGTCGGCACGCCGCTGCCGAACTGGAACCGCCGCATGTACGCGCTGTTCGGGCTGGACCCGCAGGCCGGCCCGCTGGGCCTGGACGACTGGTTGCAGCGCTGCGTCCACCAAGACGACCGCTTGCGCCTGCGCAGCGCCGTGCTGGACTGGTGGCGTCGTGGCCAGGGCGAGACCGAAATCGAGTACCGCGTCGTGCGCCCGTCCGATGGTGCCGTGCGCTGGTTGTTGGCGCGCGGGCAGATCGATGCCGTCGGCGAAAGGCGGTCAGTGCGCGCCGAGGGCGTGGTCATCGACGTGACCGAGCAGCAGCACACGCTGCGCCAGCTGCGCGAGACGGTGGAACGCATGCGCCTGACCAACCATGCCCTGGGCCTGGGCACCTGGACCGCCGAACACGGGCACCGCGTTGTGCGCTGGGACGCCCAGATGTTCCGCCTGCGTGGCGTGACCTCGCCAGGCCGCGTCATCTCTGCTTCGGAGATCCCCACCTACATCCACCCGGAGGACCGCGCGTCGGTGCTGGCGGCGCAGATCGGTCGGGTGCTGGACGGCAAGGCCTGGCACAACGTCTTCCGGGTGCAGTGGCCCGACGGGCAGGTGCGCCGGATCACCTCGCATTCGGTGCCGGTGCAAGATGAACATGGGCGGCCCGATGGCCGCATCGGCGTCAACTGGGACAGCACCGAGGTGCACGATGCGGCACAGGCGGTGCGCGAGCGTGAAGTGGCGGTTGCACAAAGCCATGCCAAGTCACAGGCCATGTCGCGCATCAGCCATGAACTGCGCACACCGCTGAACGCGGTGCTCGGCTTCACGCAGCTGATGCGCAGCGGCCACGGTGACCCCGCGCGGCAGGCGCTGTGGCTGGCCCATGTCGAAGATGCCGGTCGCCACCTGCTGGCGCTGATCGACGATGTGCTCGAGTTGTCGCGCGCCGAAGTCGGTGAATTGCGCCTGGCCACTGAGGTGGTCGCCTGCGCCGATGTGCTGGCCGCTGCCCTGCCGCTGGTCGCGGGGCTGGCGCAGCAGCATGGCGTGCAGTTGCGGCAACTGGCGGTGGCAGGCACCGTGCTGGCCGACCCGGTGCGGCTGCGCCAGGTGCTCGTCAATCTGCTGACCATCGCCATCAAGTACAACCACGCCGGCGGCGAGGTCCGGTTGTGGAGCCGCCAGGCAGGCCACCAGGTCGCGCTGCATGTGGCCGACAACGGCAGCGGCATCGCGCCGGACCGGCTGCGCCACGCCTTTGAGCCCTTCAACCGCTTGGGTGCGGAGAGCAGCGGCGTCGACGGTAGCGGCCTCGGCCTGGCCATCGTCAAGGTGCTGGTCGACCACATGGGCGGCCATGTCGACGTGCACAGCCGCGTCGGCGAGGGCAGCGAGTTCGTCCTCCACCTGCCGTCTGCGGACCGCGTGGCGCATGCCGGGCCTGCGGCGGCCGCAACGCCCCCGGTGCTGGCGCAGCCGGCGCCGCCAATGGCCGCGCAGGTGCTGTACATCGAGGACAACCCGGTGAATGCGCTGCTGGTGCGCGAGATGCTGACACACCGCCCGGCCATCGACTTGCTGACGACCGAGGACGGCATCAGCGGCATTCGCTGCGCCCGCGCCTATGTGCCCGACCTGATGCTGGTGGACATGCAGCTGCCCGACATCGACGGCCATGCCGTGTTGCGCGCGCTGCGCGCCGACCCGCTGACGGCCGGCATCCGCTGCGTTGCGCTGTCGGCCAACGCCACGCCGGCCGATGTCGAGGCCGCGCGCCTGGCAGGCTTCACCGACTACTGGACCAAGCCGATCGAGCTGCACCGCTTTCTGGCCGGTATCGATGCCCTGTTGGGCGCCGCCCGCACACCCGGCGCGCCCTGAACCGCAGCGTGCCGGCCAGCTGCTTGTCAGCCATGCGCCGTGACAGCGCCTTCCTGGGACACCACCGCCCGCTCCACCCGGCTGCGCTGCCGCGCCTGCAGCAGCGCATGCAGGGTGATCTTGTGCGCCGCCAGCGTGGTGGCCGGCTCAGGCCGGTGGATCGATCAGTGACACATGGGCTGCCACCACCTGCCAGCCGCCGGGCAGGCGCAGCCAGGTCTGGCTCTGGCGGCCCAGCTTGGGGCTGCCGTCGCGGCGGAACAGCGTCATGGCGGTGGCCATGTCGCGGCCGTAGGTGGTGATCACGGTGTCGCTCAAGCTGCGCGCAAGGCCCACCGCCGGCCGCGCGGCGCGGAAGGCGCGGATGGCGCCAATGCCATGCAGGTTTTCGGCGGCGCCGTAGCGCACGGTGTGGGGGCTGGGCCAGAACAGCGCGTCCAGCGCGTCGATCAGGTTGTGCACGAGCGCGTGCTCGTAGCGGGCAAACACGGCCGTCACTTCGGCATGCACGTCGGGCAGGTTGATGTCCAT
>JBBRJU010000200.1:0-5473 GCA_038218895.1 Burkholderiales bacterium | reverse complement strand
GGCAAGCCGTCGCAGCTGAAGCCGGCCGGCGCCATGCTGCTGCAGCTGGCCGAGCCGCAGGACGATGTGCCGGCCGCGCTGGCTGCGCTGGCGGCCGAGCTGGGCGCGCCGCCGGTGGCCGCGCCGCAGCGCGCTGTGCCTGGTTTCAAAGCGGGTGCCAGGCCGGGTGCCGAACCGGGGGCCTGGCCCAGCGGACCGCTGACCGCCGACAGCGTGGCGGCGGTGGTGGCTGCCGTGCTGCCCGAGCAGGCGGTGGTGGTGGATGAATCGGTGAGCAACGGCCGCGGCTTCGGCGCTGCGATGGTCACCGCTGCCCCGCATGACTGGCTGCAGACGATGGGCGGTGCGATCGGCTTCGGCCTGCCCGGCGGTGTGGGCGCGGCGCTGGGCGCGCCTGGCCGGCCGGTGCTGGTGCTCGAAGGCGATGGCAGCGCGATGTACACGGTGCAGGCGCTGTGGACCATGGCCCGTGAAAGTCTGCCGGTGGTGGTGCTGGTGTTCGCGAACCGCGCGTACCGCATCCTGCAGGGTGAACTGCAGGGCGTGGGCGCGCAGATCAGCGGGCAGAAGGCCGAGGCCATGCTGTCGCTGGCCAACCCGGCACTGGACTGGGTGGCGCTGGCGCGTGGCCACGGCGTGCCGGGTGTGCAGGTCGACACCACAGATGCGCTGGCCAAGGCCCTGCGCGACGGCTTTGCCAGCCGCGGCCCGGTGCTGATCGAGGCACTGCTGCTGTAGCCCGGGCGCGCGGCTCGGGGTAGATCCCAGGGCTGAATCCCTGCCTGTCGGTGGCACGGATCTGGCATGCGCGGTGACAATGAACTGACCATTTGGTCAAGTTTTCAGCCCGTCGCACCGCGCTCGCCCATGCATGCACCCGAACAGCCCGCCGACACGTTGGCCACCCCCGCGCAGGCGGGCGCATCAAATGCCCGAAGCGCCCTGGCTGTCCAGAGCGCGCAGACTGCCTGCAGCGCCCAGAGTGCCCAGGCCGCGCAGACTGCCGAGAGCGCTGTCAGCGTGCGCCGCGCCAACGTCATCTACCCGTCGGCTGATGCACCGGTGCATGCCTTGTCCGACATCGACCTGCGCATCGGCCAGGGTGAATTCGTCGCTCTGATCGGCCCGTCGGGTTGCGGCAAGACCACGCTGCTGCGGGTGATTGCCGACCTGGAGCCCATCACCAGCGGCGAGGTGCTGGTCAACGGCCTCACACCCCACGCCGCGCGGCTGGCACGCGCCTACGGCTATGTGTTCCAGGCGCCGGCACTGTTCCCGTGGCGCACGGTGCTGGCCAATGTGATGCTGCCGCTGCAGATCCAGGGCCGCGACAAAGCCGCCGCCGAGGCCATCGCCCGCGAGCAGCTGGGCCGGGTGGGGCTGGTCGGGTTCGAGCGCAAGTACCCCTGGCAGCTGTCGGGCGGCATGCAGCAGCGTGTGTCGATCGCCCGGGCACTGGGCTTCGAGCCGAAGATCCTGATGATGGACGAGCCCTTCGGCGCGCTCGACGAGATCACCCGCGACGGCCTGAACGACCAGCTGCAGCAGCTGTGGCAGCGTGAACGGCGCACCGTCGTGTTCGTCACCCATTCAATCGCTGAAGCCGTGTACCTGTCCACCCGCATCGTGGTGATGAGCCCGCGGCCGGGGCGCATTCTGAAGATCATTCACAGCACCCTGCCCGATGCGCGCACGCTCGACCTGCGTGACACGCCCGAGTTCATGGCGCTGGCGCACGCCGTGCGCGAAGGCCTGGCCGATGGCCATGGCGGCCAGGGCAGTGGCCACGGCGGCCGCCATTGACCGCTGATCACAAGCCGCTGACCACCCACCAATGGCTCGAGCGCTGACCCCTGCCCAACGCTGGTTCCCGGTGGCCACGGTGCTGCTGTGCGTGCTGGCGCTGTGGTACGCCGGCGCCGTGGGCCTGAACCGCGCCGGCGCGGTGGAGCGGGTGCTGCCCAACAGCCACCCCAACGGCGACTGGTCGCTGGGCGATCTGGTGGGCGTGACGCTGAACATGGAGCGCCCGGTGCTGCCCGCGCCGCACCAGGTGGCGGCCGATCTCTACAGCAGCATCGTCGACTGGCCGCTCAATTCCCCCCGCAACCTGCTCTACCACGCCGCCGTCACCGCGCAGAGCACCCTGGTGGGCTTTGTGCTGGGCACGCTGCTGGGCGTGGTGCTGGCGGCGGCCATCGTGCACAGCCGCACGCTCGACCGGGCGCTGCTGCCCTGGATCGTGGCCAGCCAGACGGTGCCGGTGCTGGCCATCGCGCCCATCGTGCTGGTGATCCTGGGCAGCCTGGGGTTCAGCGGCCTGGCGCCCAAGGCCACGATCGCGATGTACCTGTGCTTCTTTCCCGTCACCGTGGCCATGGTGCAGGGCCTGCGTGCGCCGCAGCGCATCGAGACCGAGCTGATGCACACCTACGCCGCCAGCAAGCTGCAGGCCTTCTGGCTGCTGCGCCTGCCGTCGGCGCTGCCGTATCTCTTTCCCAGCCTGCGGGTGGCCATCGCCGCTGGCCTGGTGGGCGCGATGGTGGCCGAGCTGCCCACCGGCGCCCAGGCCGGCCTGGGCGCGCGCCTGCATACCGGCAGCTACGATGGCAACACCGTGGGCATCTGGAGCGCGCTGGTGCTGTCTGCCCTGCTGGGCCTGGGGCTGACACTGGCGGTGGCTGGGCTGGAGCGACTGGTGCTGCGGCGCAGCAGGGCGGCATGAGCGTTGTCCGCGCAGCGTCCACCCCCCCCGCCAAGGCCGGGTGGGGCGTGTTTTCCGGCACGGTGCTTGCCGCCATCCTCTGGTGGCTCATGGCCACGGCCCAGAAGCAGCCCGATTTCAAGCCGTTGCACCTGGCTTTGCCGCTGCTGGCCACGGTGCTGCTGGCGGGTTTGAGTGTGCGCAGGCTGGCTGCGCTCGATGGCAAGCCCTGGTACGCCACTGCAACCGCCGCGCTGTTCGGCCTGTGGATCCTGTATTTCTGGCAAATCGGCGTCACGCTGTTCAACGTGCCGCGTGTGCTGCTGCCCGCGCCATCATGGATCGGCCAGATGCTGGTCGACCGCTGGGACACCTTGGCGGCCGACTTCGTGCAGACGGTGGGCAAGGCCGTGCTGGTGGGTTGGGTGCTGGGCTCGGGCCTGGGCTTTGCGGTGGGTGTGGCCATCGACCGTGCGCCCTTTCTGCAGCGCGGCCTGCTGCCGCTGGCCAGCCTGACGTCCACCGTGCCGCTGGTGGCGGTGGCGCCCATCATGGTGATGTGGTTCGGCTTTGAATGGCCCAGCAAGGCGGCGGTGGTGGTGCTGATGACCTTCTTCCCGATGCTGGTGGCCACGCTGGCCGGCCTGCAGGCGACGGGCCGGCTGGAGCTGGAGCTGATGAAAACCTACGCCGCCAGCTACACCCGCACGCTGATCGACCTGCGCCTGCCCATGGCCATGCCGTTCATCTTCAGCGCGCTGAAGGTGAACGCCACGCTGGCGTTGATCGGTGCCATCGTGGCCGAGTTCTTCGGCTCGCCCACCGTGGGCCTGGGCTTTCGCATCAGCACCGAGGCGGCACGCATGAACATGGGGCTGGTATGGGGCGCCATCGTGGTGGCGGCGGTCACCGGATCGGTGGCCTATGCGCTGCTGGTACAACTGGAGCGGCGGGTGGCCTTTTGGCACCCCTCGGTCCGATCGACCTGAGTTTTTCCAACCCAAGCAACGTTACACAGGAGCGAGCGATGAAGGCTTTCACGATCAAGGGTGCCGTATTGGCTGCGGTGCTGGCCACTGCGGGCATGGCTGCACAGGCTGCCGACAAGGTGGTGGTGCAGATGAAGTGGCTGCCGCAGGCCCAGTTTGCCGGCTACTACGTGGCTGCCGCCAAGGGCTATTACAAGGATGCAGGGCTGGACGTCACCATCAAGCCGGGCGGCCCCGACGTGAGCCCGGTGCAGGTGTTGGCCGGCAACCAGGCCGACGCCATCGTCAACTGGATGCCCGATGCCCTGGCCGCGCGCGAGGCCGGCGTGCCGCTGGTCAACATCGCGCAGATCTTCGACAAGAGCGGGCTGATGCTCACCTGCAAGAAGTCCAGCGGCGTGGCCAGCCCCAAGGACTTCAAGGGCAAGACCCTGGGCGTGTGGTTCGCCGGCAATGAATACCCGTTCCTGAACTGGATGGCCAAGCTGGGCTTGAAGCCCGACACCGACGTCAAGGTGCTCAAGCAGGGCTTCAACGTCGACCCGCTGCTGCAGAACCAGGCCGCCTGCATCAGCACCATGATCTACAACGAGTACTGGCAATTGGTCGATGCGGGCGTGAAGGAGAGTGACATGGTCACCTTCTTCTACGAAAAAGAAGGCGTGGCCACGCTGGAAGACGGCCTGTACGTGCTGGAAGGCAAGCTGAAGGACCCGGCCTTCGTGGCGCGCATGGGCAAGTTCGTCAAGGCGACGCTGAAGGGCTGGAACGACGCGGTGAAAGACCCGGCCGGCGCTGCCAAGATCGTGGTGGCGGCCGATCCGTCGGGCAGTGCCACCGTCAAGGTGCAGCAGCGCCAGATGGAAAACGTGGCCAAGCTGATCAGCAACGCCGGCACCGCCAAGATGGGCTACTTGGAACCCGCCGCCTACGAGCGCACGGTGAAGGTGCTGCTGGCCGGTGGCTCGTCGCCTGTCATCAAGAAGGACCCGGGCAAGGCCGCCTACACCCATGCGGTGTTCGACGCTGCGTCGAAGTAACCTTTCCGAAGCGCCTTCGGTGCGCCTCCCCGAAGCGCCTGCGGTGCTGTCCGGCAAAGCGCCTGCGGTGCTGTCCACAGCGGGCGCCGCCAGCGGCCTGGCAACGCCGGTTGCGCAGCGGCGGCTTGGTGGAGACCCGACCTGCAACTTTGTGGACAGCAGCAAGGGCCTGATCCGCCAGGCCAACGAGGCACGCATCCTCGGCGCGGGTGACCGGGTGTTCGCCCGCGCCGGCTTCAATGGCGCGACCATGGCCGCCATTGCCGATGAGGCTATGCTGCCCAAGGCCAACCTGCATTACTACTTTGGCAGCAAGGCCGCGCTGTACGAGGCGGTGCTGGCGCGCACCCTGCGCGACTGGCTGCTGCCGCTGGATGCGCTGGTGCCCGAGGCCGACCCGGCCCAGGCCCTGGCCGCCTACATCCGCGCCAAGATGGCGATGAGCGCGAAGCGGCCCGACGCCAGCCGGGTGTTCGCCAATGAGCTGCTGCACGGCGCGGCCGTGGTGGGTGCGCTGATGCGCGGCGAGCTGCGCGCCAAGGTGCAGGAAAAGGCGGCGGTGGTCGACGGCTGGGTGGCCGCCGGACGCATGGCGCCGGTGGACGCGACCCATCTGTTCTTCACCATCTGGGCGGCCACCCAGACCTATGCCGACTTCGAGGCCGCGTTGAAAACCACGTGGGTGTAGGCGGCCAGGGCCTGGGCCGGGTCGGCCTCGGGCACCAGCGCATCCAGCGGCA
>JBBRJU010000199.1:0-5473 GCA_038218895.1 Burkholderiales bacterium | reverse complement strand
CCAAGCCCGAGATCCGCTTCTATGCCGAGCAGAGCGAGGCGCTGGCCACCTTCATCAACATCCTGGTGCTGAGCCTGGCCATCATCTTCTCCATCGGCGCGGTGGTGGGCGCGATGATCACGATGTTTGCTGCGGTGGCGCAGCGCACCAGCGAGATCGGCACGCTGCGCGCGCTGGGCTTCCGGCGTGGCGCGGTGCTGGACGCCTTCATGGTGGAAAGCCTGCTGCTGTCGGCGATCGGCGGCGTGGTGGGGCTGGCGGTGGCCAGCGGCATGCAGGCAGTCGACGTATCGACCACCAACTTCCAGACCTTTGCCGAGCTGGCCTTCCGCTTCGTGCTGACGCCCACCATCGCCTGGCAGGCACTGGCCTTTGCCCTGGCGATGGGCGTGGTGGGCGGCTTCATCCCCGCCTGGCGGGCCGCGCGGCTGCAAATCGTCGATTGCCTGCGGGCGGCGTGAGCGCCCCCAGACCTGCCGCTGCGCGTCAGGCCCCCCGAGGGGAGGCTTCAGCCGGGCCGGCGCTGGTGGCGCACACCCGGCACAGCGGCCAGACCAGCGTCCTGTGTCCACAGCACGGCGCCATGGTCGGTGGCGGCTTGCCAGATCAGCGCATCGGCCATCGCCAGCTGGTGCTGCACGGCTGACCGGGCGGCCCGCAGCGATCCCGCCAGATTCGGGGCAAGCACCCTGCCGCGCACCATGAAGCCCAGTGCGGTCTCCGCGGCCGCCGGCCCGCGTTGGCGGATCAGCACCCGCGCCACTTCAAACAGGGTGATGGCCGGCACCACAGGGTGATCCTCATCCGTCAACGCCGGCTCGAAAAACGCCGCATTCGGTCCGTCGGCCAGAAATTCCAGCCAGCCGCAGGAGTCGACGGCGTTCATGCTGCGCTGGTCTGCTGCCGGGGGTCGTCGGCCGGCACGGCGGTCTCGATGCCGGCGCCTGATTTGAACTCTGACCCGATCAGGCCCGGTACGGCGACGCATCAAACTGCTTCAGGGTCAGCGCCCGCCACACCCGTTCGGCCGTCACCGGCATCTGGATGGCCTCGGCTGCCGCGCCGAGGCCGGCGTGGTCCAGCGCGTCGATCACCGCATTCACCACCGCCGGCGTGGCGCCGATGGTGCCGAGCTCGCCCACACCCTTGACACCCAGCGCATTGGTGGTGCACGGGATGCTGGTGTCGAACCGGGTCTTGAAGCCGAGGAAGCCGTCGGCATGCGGCAGCGCGTAATCCATGAAACTGGCGCTCTGCAGCTGGCCGGTCTCGCGGTCGTAGGCCACCCGCTCACACAGCGCCTGGCCGATGCCCTGCACCGCGCCGCCTTCGATCTGGCCTTCGACGATGGTGGGACTGACCACCCGGCCGATGTCATTGACCGAGGCATAGGCCACCACGGCCACCTCGCCAGTGGCGGGGTCGAGTTCAACCTCGCAAACATGGCAGCCGTTGGGCCAGGTGGGGCCGCCGGCGGTGGCGCTGTCGGTCGCGGTGATGCGCCCGCCGACCTGGCGCGCAGCCAGCTCGAACAGGCCGATGCCCAGGTCGGTGCCGGCCACATTGAAGCGGCCAGCCTGGTATTCGATGTCGGCGGCGGGTGCTTCCAGTGCCTCGGCGGCCAGCGCCGTGGCGTCGACCACCGTCTTCTTCGACGCGACGCTGACCGCTGCCCCACCGGTGAACAGCGAGCGTGAACCGGCGCTGCCGAAGCCGGTGGCCCGGTCGGTGTCGCCCTGCAGCACGCGGATGCGGTCGATCGGCACGCCGAACACGTCCACCGCCAGCTGGGCATAACTGGTGGCGATGCCCTGCCCCATGGCCTGGGTGGCCGAGCCCAGCTCGATGAAACCGTCGGCAGTGATGTTGACCGTCACGGATTCTTGCAGCGCATTGCCGCCGGTCCATTCCAGGAACGTGGCGATGCCGCGGCCACGCAGCTTGCCCTGGGCCTCGCTCTGCGCGCGCCGGGCGGCAAAACCGTCCCAGTCGGCCAACGCCAGGCCCTGGTCGAGGATTTGCGCAAACGCACCGCTGTCATACACCTGGCCCAAGGGGTTGGTGTAGGGCATCTGGTCCGGGCGGATCATGTTGCGGCGGCGCAGCTCGGCCGGGTCGAGTTTCAGCTTGCGGGCGGCCGCGTCCATCAGCCGCTCGGTCAGGTAGATGGCTTCGGGCCGGCCGGCGCCGCGGTAGGCGCCGGTGGGCGTGGTGTTGGTCAGCACCGCGATGAACTGCTCGTCGACCAACGGGATGTCGTAGATGCTGGTCGACACCCAGGGCCCGACCATCACCTGGATGGCAATGCCGGTGGCCGTGCCGTAGGCGCCCACGTTGGCATAACCCTTGACACGCAGCGCCAGCACCTTGCCGTCGGCGTCGAACGCCAGTTCGGCACGGCTGATCACGTCACGGCCGTGCACCGCGCCCAGAAATTCGTCGATGCGGTCGGCGCGCCACTTCACCGGGCGCTTCAGCACCCAGGCGGCGTAGCCGACAGCGATGTCTTCGGGGTAGATGCCGGTCTTCATGCCGAAGCCGCCGCCCACATCACCCACCAGCACCCGCACCCCTTCGACCGTGAGGCCGGGGATGGCATCGACCAGGCCGCCGCGCACCGCCGTGGGCATCTGGCTGGACAGGCGCACCACCAGGCGGCCGGCATCGGGGCCGTCGGCCGGCACCCGGGCCGACACCGCACGCGGCTCGATCGGGCTGGGCGCCAGGCGCTGGTTGTCGACGTCGACCGACACCGTGTGCGCGGCGCTGGCAAACGCCGCTGCGGTGGCGGCCACGTTGCCGTGCGCCATGCCGGCGCTGATGTTGTCGGGCGCGGCGTCGCACAACGCCGGCGCGCCGGGCGCCATCGCGTCGAAGGCATTCACCACGGCCGGCAATTCGTGGTAGTCGACCACGATGGCATCGGCCGCAGCGCGGGCCTGGTCAACGCTGTCGGCCACCACCACCGCCACCGCCTCACCGACAAAGCGCACCCGGCCATGGGCCAGGGCGCGGCGCGGTGCGGTGGCACCGGGCTGGCCATCGGGCCGCGGAAACGGCACACCCGCCATCGGCTTGACGCCGGCGGCCTCCAGGTCAGCCCCGGTGTAGATGGCCACCACGCCGGGCATGGCCCGGGCGTCGGTGGTGTCGATGCCGTTGATGTCGGCATGGGCATAGGGGCTGCGCAGGAAGACGAGATAAGTCTGCCCGGGCAGGGTCTCGTCATCGGTGTAGCGGCCCTGGCCGGTGACAAGCGCCGGGTCTTCGATGCGCCGCACCGAATGGCCGCTGCCGAAGCGCTGGGCTTCCATCGGCGCGTTCATGCCTGTGCTCCGGCCATCACCGCGGACGCCTGCTGCACGGCGGCCACGATCTTCACGTAACCGGTGCAGCGGCAGAGGTTGCCTTCCAGCGCATGCTGGATCTCGGCCTCGCTGGGATGCGGGTTCTCGGCCAGCAGGCAGGCACTGGACATCATCATGCCGGGGGTGCAGAAGCCGCACTGCAGGCCGTGGCAGTCCATGAAGGCCTGCTGCAGCGGATGCAGTCCATCGCCCTGGGCCAGGCCTTCCACCGTGGTGACCTTGGCACCCTGGGCCTGCACCGCCAGCAGGCTGCAGCTCTTGACCGATGTCCCGTTGACCAGCACGGTGCAGGCGCCGCACTGGGCGGTGTCACAGCCGACATGGGTGCCGGTGAGCCCCAGCGGGCCACGCAGCAGGTCGATCAACAAGGTGGCGGGCGCCACCTCGGTGGCCACGGCGTGGCCGTTGACCTCGAGCTTCAAAGGAATCATGCGCAGTCTCCTGGGGGGATGTTTCAGCGCAGATGGTAGCGGCAAGCCGGCGGGTTTGCCGTGCGGGGCGGCCCCGATGGCAACGGGTGCTGCCAGACGTTGGCACGCGCAGCATCACCTGGCGAAACGCGGCCAAACGCGGCCAAACCCGGCTGCGGGCAGCCGGCGCGGCTAGGCGCGCCGCGTCACGGCCTGCAGGCCGGCAGCAGCCAGCACCAGCAAGCCGGCGCCGCCCAGCAGCAAAAAACGGTGGTCACGCAAGAACTGCAGCACGTCCCCCAACAGCTGGCGGGTCCGGCTGAATTCGGCGTCGTCCGCGCCCGGGCCGGCCTGGCGTGCGGGCGCGGTGTCGTGCCCGATGCTGTAGGTGCCGGCGTTGCTGCCGGGCAGACCCGACCGCGTATTGGTGGGCGTGCCGACCAGCCATTCACGCCGCTCGGCCGCCCCGGGCGCGGTCACGCTGTCCTGGGATTGCAGGCCCAACGGCACCAGCGTGCCACGCGGCTGTGCCACCGGCAGCACGGGCAGTGTCGACCGCTGGTCCGGCGGGCCGCCGCTGCCGCGCACCCGGCTGGCCGTGTCACCGGCGCGGCGGGCTTCCAACAATAGTTCCAGGTTGCCTTGGCTGGTGTTGGTGTCGATGGTGAGCGCCCGCTCCAGCGCACCGGCCGCGGGCGCCGCCTGCACGCCGTCCAACTGCAGCAGATCGACAGGTGGCAGCACCGTCGCCGCCCGGGCACCCGGCGCCGCACCCAGCAGGCCCAGCACGCCGACCACACCCAGCACACCGACCAGCCGCGCCACGCACAAGATCACCTGCGGCGCCAAATTGCGCTGGCGCCTGGGCAGCAGGGGTGGTGAATGCATGGGGGTGGCGTGGGCTGTGGCGGCGTGCGTGCGGCAAAGGCCCGCGTGGATCGGAAACATCTCGATACACGAATTGTGCAGATTCCGTGCGCCACTGGCCAGCCCGAAAACGCGGGGTCTGCCGACCCAACCGTGTCAAACCAGCACTTCAACGCAGTTCGGGTGGCCCAGAAACGCCTGCGGGCTGCTGCTGGCGCCATAGGCGCCCGATTGGTAGACCACCGCCAGGTCGCCCACGTCGGCCACCGGCAACTGCATGCGGTCGGCCAGCAGATCGAGCGGGGTGCACAGCGGCCCGACCACCGACGCCACCTCACGCTCGGCGCAATCGGCCTTGTTGCCGATGGTGACCGGGTAGTTCTTGCGCACCACCTGGCCGAAGTTGCCCGACGCCGCCAGGTGGTGGTGCAGCCCGCCGTCGGCCACCAGATACACCTGGCCGCGCGAGATCTTGCGGTCGACGATGCGGGTGACATACACACCCGCCTCACCGACGAAGTAGCGGCCCAGCTCGATGACGATGCCGACCTGCGGCATGTCGTGCGCGGCACGCGCGCACAGCGCGGCCAGGTTGGCGCCGATGGGCGCCAGGTCCAGCGCCTGTTCGCCCGGGAAGTAGGGGATGCCGAAGCCGCCGCCCAGGTTGAGGAACTTCATCGGGCCAGGGGCCATGGCAGCCAGCCGCAGCGCCAGCTCGTAGCTCTTGGTCTGCGCCTCGCAGATGGCGTCGGCGCGCAGGTTCTGCGAGCCGGCGAACAGGTGGAAGCCTTCGAACTGCAGGCCCTCGGCGGCGATGCGGTCGAACAC
>JBBRJU010000198.1:0-5476 GCA_038218895.1 Burkholderiales bacterium | reverse complement strand
CAACAACCGCGCCTTCTCCATCCCCCAGGAGCCCGACGATGAGCACCACCGACCTCGAAGCACCCGACGACACCAGCCCGGCCGCCCGTCTGGCTGCCAACCCGCTGGCCCAGTTTGTCCAAGGCCCGCGCGGTGCCGCGCTCGACGCCTACTGGATGCCGTTCACCGCCAACCGCCAGTTTAAGAAGAACCCGCGGCTGTTCGTCAAGTCCGCCGGCATGCATTACTGGACCGACGATGGCCGCCAGGTGCTCGACGCCGTGGCCGGCCTGTGGTGCGTGAATGCCGGCCACAACCGGCCCAAGATCGTGCAGGCCATCCAGCAGCAAGCTGCCGAGATGGACTTCGCCCCCGCATTCCAGATGGGCCACCCCAAGGCCTTCGAGCTGGCCGATAAGGTGGCCCAGCTCACGCCGGCCGGCCTGAACAAGGTGTTCTTCACCAACTCGGGCAGTGAATCGGTGGACACCGCCCTGAAGATGGCGCTGGCCTACCACAAGGTGCGCGGTGAGGGCACCCGCACCCGGCTGATCGGCCGCGAGCGTGGCTACCACGGTGTCAACTTCGGTGGCATTTCGGTGGGTGGCATGGTGGGCAACCGCAAGCAGTTCGGCGCGATGGTGCACGGCGTCGACCACATCGGCCACACCCACGACCCGAAGCGCAATGCCTTCAGCGTGGGCCAGCCCGAGCACGGCGCCGAACTGGCCGACGACCTGGAACGGCTGGTGCAATTGCATGACGCGTCGACCATCGCTGCCGTCATCGTCGAGCCGGTGGCCGGCTCGACCGGTGTGCTGGTGCCACCCAAGGGCTACCTGAACCGCCTGCGCGAGATCTGCGACAAGCACGGCATCCTGCTGATTTTTGATGAGGTGATCACCGGCTGGGGCCGCACCGGCAACCCGTTTGCCGCGCAGACCTTCGGTGTCACGCCCGACATGATCGTGATGGCCAAGGGCCTGAGCAACGGCGCCGTGCCGATGGGCGCGGTGGCAGTCAAGCAGCAGATCCACGACGCCTTCATGAACGGGCCCGAGCACCTCATCGAGTTCTTCCATGGCTACACCTACAGCAGCCACCCGCTGGCCTGCGCCGCCGCGCTGGGCACGCTGGCCACCTATGCCGACGAGGGCCTGCTGACCCGCGCCAGCGAGCTGGGAGCCTACTTTGCCCAGGCGGTGCACGGCCTGCGAGGCGAGCCGAACGTGATCGACATCCGCAACTTCGGCCTGGTCGCCGGCATCGAGCTGGCACCGATCGCCGGCAGCCCGGCCAAGCGCGCCTTCGACATCTTCCTGGACTGCTACGAAAAGGGCGTGCTGATCCGCACCACCGGTGACACCCTGGCGCTGTCGCCGCCGCTGATCATCGAGCGCGCCCAGATCGACCAGATCGTCGACACCGTGCGCGGCGCGATCCGCCGCCACGCAGGCTGACAGCGCAGCCGCCGCCCGCTTCCACCCACCCGCTGCAGCCACAAGGACCCTGCCTAGCGCAACACATCTATGCATCTTCTCAGCGTCGATCGTGAACTCACGCGCCACTCGTACTATGCCGAAACGGCAGTGCGGGCGGTCCGGCATCCGGCGCTGCAGGGCGATGCAGATTGCGATGTGGCGATCGTCGGCGGCGGGCTGGCGGGGCTGTCGGCAGCCATCGAGCTGGCCGACCGCGGCTTCTCGGTGCGACTGCTGGAGGCGCGTGAAGTCGGCTTCGGCGCCAGCGGGCGCAACGGCGGCCAGGCCATCCACGGCCTGGCCTGCGACCAGGACCAGATCGAACGCCAGCTGGGCCTGGATGAAGCTCGGCGGGTGTTCGCCATGTCGGTCGAGGCGCTGGACCTGATCCGCCAGCGCTGCGCCCGGTTCCAGATCGATTGCGACTGGCGCGACGGTTACCTGGGCGTGGCCACCAGTGCCGGCAAGGCGCGGGATCTGCTGGCCGGCGCCGACCACCTGGAACGCGCCTACGGCTACCCGATGCAGCGCATCGCGCAGGCCGACCTGCCGCAGTGGATCGACAGCCCGCGCTACCGCGCTGCGGTGCACGACCCGCGCTCGGGTCACCTGCATCCGCTGAAGTACACCCTGGGCCTGGCCCGCGCGGCGGCCGCGCTGGGCGTGGTCATCCATGAGGGCACTGCCGTCACCGGCCTCACGCCCGGTGCGCGGCCGGTGCTGCACACCGCCCAGGGCCGCGTCACGGCGCGCCAGGTGCTGCTGGCCGGCAATGTCTACTTGCAGGGCATTGCGCCGGCGCTGGAATCTCGCATCATGCCGGTGGGCACCTACATCGTGGCGAGCGCGCCGGTGGGCGAGGCGCTGGCGCGCCGTCTGATCCCCTGCGGCGCGGCGGTGTGCGACAACAACTTCGTGCTGGACTACTTCCGCTTCAGCGCCGATTGGCGCATGGTCTACGGCGGGCGGGTCAGCTACAGCACTGCCACGCCGATGAACCTGGCCGACAGCATGCGCCAGCGCATGGTGGGCACCTTCCCGCCGCTGGCCGGCACGCCCGTCACCCATGCCTGGGGTGGTTTTGTCGACATCTCTATGAACCGCGCGCCCGATTTCGGCCGCCTGCCCGGCTGCCCGCAGGTGGTCTACCTGCAGGGCTTTTCCGGCCACGGCCTCGCGCTGACCGGCCTGGCCGGCCGGGTGGTGGCCGAGGCCATGGCCGGCGATGCCACCCGTTTCGACACCTTCAGCCGCATCCGCCACCGGCCGTTTCCCGGCGGCCGGCTGCTGCGCATGCCTGCCCTGGTGCTGGGCATGGCCTGGTACCGACTCAAGGACGCTCTCGCATGACCGCACCCGCACCCGCCCCCAAGCCCATCGTTCTGGTGCCTGCCTGCAACCGCCCACTGGGCGACCAGCCGTTCCACATCGCTGGCCAGAAGTATGTGGATGCGGTGCGCCTGGCCGGCTGCACACCGCTGATCGTGCCCACGGCCGAATTGGCCGAAATCCCGGCGCTGCTGGCGCTGGCCGACGGCGTGCTGCTGACCGGCTCGCCGTCGAACGTGCATCCCAGCCACTTCGGCGAGGCGGTGCAAGATCCCAGCCTGCCGCTGGACCCGGCGCGCGACTTCTGGACCCTGCCGCTGATCCGCCAGGCGCTGGCCATGGGCCTGCCGCTGTTCGGCATCTGCCGCGGCACGCAGGAGACCAATGTGGCGCTGGGCGGAACACTGCACCAGGCGGTGCAGGAGTTGGCGCAGTTCCAGGACCACCGCTCGGTCAGTGGCCAGCCGGCGGCGGTGCAGTACGCGGCGGTGCACGCGGTGCAGGTGCTGCCGGGCGGGCAGCTGGCGCAGATCGTGGGCCGCGCCAGCTTCGACGTGAATTCGCTGCACGGCCAGGCGGTCAACCAGCTGGCACCGGGCTTGCGCGTGGAGGCGGTGGCGCCTGATGGCCTGGTCGAGGCGTTTTCGGTCGAGACGGCGCCTGGCTTCAACCTCTGCGTGCAATGGCACCCTGAATGGCAGGCCCGATCCAACCCGGTGTCGATGCAGATGCTGACCGCCTTCGGCGATGCGGCACGGGCCTGGCACGCCAGCCACAAGCAACGGCAACACAGCCCGCACCGCAACCCGATTCCCTAGCGGCGCCCATCCGCAACCGACAGGCGCTGCCCCCGGCGGGGCACCATCGGTGCCCCGGCCGACATTGACAACCGAATACAAGGCGTTCCCATGGTGAACAGAGAAAACTTCAGCTTCAGCGATCTGGAAAACTGGCTCAACGAGCAGCGTGTGACCGAGATCGAATGCCTGGTGCCCGACCTGACCGGCGTGGCACGCGGCAAGATCCTGCCCCGCTTGAAATTCACCGAGGACCGCGGCATGCGGCTGCCGCAGGCGGTGGTGGCGATGGGCGTGACCGGTGAATTCCCCGAGGAAGGGCCGTACTACGACGTCATCAGCCCCACCGACATGGACATGCACCTGCGGCCCGACCCGACCACGGCGCGCATCGTGCCCTGGGCGATCGACCCCACGGCGCAGGTGATCCATGACTGCTACGACAAGGACGGCCAGCTGGTGCCGTTTGCACCGCGCAGCGTGTTGCGCCGGGTGTGCGACCTGTACGCCGCCAAGGGCTGGAACCCGGTGGTGGCGCCGGAGCTGGAGTTCTACCTGGTGGCCCGCAACACCGACCCCGACATGCCGCTCAAGCCGCCCATCGGCCGCAGCGGCCGGGCCGAGACTGGCCGCCAGGCCTACAGCATCGACGCTGTGAATGAGTTCGACCCGCTGTTCGAGGACGTTTACTCCTACTGCGAGACCATGGGCCTGAACGTCGACACCTTGATCCATGAGGTGGGCGCCGGGCAGATGGAGATCAATTTCTTCCATGCCCACCCACTGGGCCTGGCCGACGAGGTGTTCCTGTTCAAGCGCACGGTGCGCGAGGCCGCGCTGCGCCATGACATGTACGCCACCTTCATGGCCAAGCCGATTGCCGGCGAGCCCGGCAGCGCGATGCACGTGCACCAGAGCGTGCTCGATGCCGACGGCCGCAACATCTTCAGCAACCCCGACGGCACGGCCAGCAAGGAGTTCTACTGGTTCATCGGCGGGCTGCAGAAGTACATCCCGGCGGCGATGGCGCTGTTTGCACCCTATGTCAACAGCTACCGCCGGCTGGTGCGCAGCAATGCCGCGCCGATCAACATCCAGTGGGGCACCGACAACCGCACCGTGGGCATTCGCAGCCCGCTGGCCACGCCGCAGGCGCGGCGCGTCGAGAACCGGGTGATCGGCGCCGATGCCAACCCCTATGTGGCCCTGGCTGCCACACTGGCCTGCGGCTACATCGGCATCCAGCAGCAGCTCGAACCCACACCCGAGTGCAAGGGCGACGCCTACCTGGGTGACTTCCAGCTGCCGCGCAGCCTGGGTGAGGCGCTGGAACTGCTGCGCCACGAAAAGGATCTGCAGGAGGTGCTGGGCGCGAGCTTCGTCACGGTCTACACCGAGATCAAGGAAATCGAATACGCCGAGTTCATGAAGGTGATCTCGCCCTGGGAACGGGACCACCTGCTGCTCCATGTCTAGGACTGACCCACCCCGACGCGCCCCGCGAGGGGGCGCTCGCAGCGGCCCGGCAAAGCCGGCTCCGCAGCGGCCACTTGAAAGGATCTCACCATGACCCGCACCACCCAGCAATGGCAGGCCTCCGATTCAGCCCATTTCCTGCACCCCTTCACCGACTTCCAGAGCCTGGCCAGGAAGGGCTCGCGCATCATCACCAAGGCCGACAACATCTACCTGTGGGACAGCGACGGCAACCGCATCCTGGACGCGATGAGCGGCCTGTGGTGCGTGAACGTGGGCTACGGCCAGCAGTCGCTGGTGGATGCGGCGGCCGCGCAGATGAAGGAATTGCCGTTCTACAACGCCTTCTTCCAGACCGCCACCACGCCGGCCATCCTGCTGGCCGAGAAGCTGGCCGAGGTGACGCCGCCGCAG
>JBBRJU010000197.1:0-5477 GCA_038218895.1 Burkholderiales bacterium | reverse complement strand
TCGCCGCCGATGCCCTCGTCGATGAAACTCGGCACGACCTTCACGCCGCCGATGCCACCGGCCTTGTTGATGTCGTCGATCAGCATCTCGGCGGCCGCCTTGGCAGGCACGCCAAACACCGAGGCGGGCCCCGACGTGAAGGTGGTGATGCCGATCTTCAGTTCGGCAGGTTTATCCTGCGCAGGGGCCAGGGTGGTGGCCATCGCCATCGCGGCGAACAGACTGCTCAACAGCATGTGTTTCATCGTGTCTCCTGGTTGACTGCTCATCATGCCCGGAACCCTCACGCGGGGCATCACGGACATTGCGCTACCGTAGCAGCGGTGCGGCAGCGAGTGTGCCGACGCCAGGCCGGAGCAGGCGTTCGAGATTGCCGAACCATTGCTTCCTGAAAGCCGAAGTCGGGTTTGCCCCCGGTGTCGGATCGCGGGCGCAGAACGCGATTCCAGGCATGCGCCGGGTAGCGCCGCACGGTGGCGGGCGCCAACACGCTGCCGTCGCGCACATCAACCACCAGCCTGTTCACCACCATTGCCCTTGGCAAGATTCCGTTCGAACACCGCGCCCGTGCGCTGCCGGTTCACGCTGCAACGCTGGGGTGGGGCGGCTGCATGGGCGGTTGACTGGCGTGCCCTAGACTTTGGCAGCGACCGACAAGCACGACAAAGGACCCACTGCATGAACGAAATTGCCGACTTCCTGCACATCGACCGATGGCCGCCACAGCCTGACCTGCTGTTCTGGATCGCCCTGACCATGGTGGCCGGGGCCCTGCTCGGCGGCGCGGTGTTCCGCGGGCTGGGCCTGCCGCGCATCGTCGGTTACAGCGCGGCCGGCATGGTGGTGGCCGCACTGGGCCGCGGCCTCGGCGACGGCCAGTTGCAGGGCACCGACCGGCTGATTGTCGACCTGGCCATGGCCTTGCTGCTGTTCGAACTGGGCAGCCGTGTCAGCCTGCGCTGGTTGCGCGTCAACCCGGCCTTGTTGCTGACCAGCGCGGCAGAGTCGGTGCTGACCTTCGCCGCCGTGTTTGCGGCGCTGCACTGGGTTGGCCTGGAAGCCCATGTGGCGATGGCCGGTGCGGCCTTGTTCGGCGTGTCGGCTGGCGCGGTGATCGGCCGCGTGGCGACCGAGTTCAAGACCGCCGGCCAGGTGACCGAGCGGGCCATCGTGCTGAGCGCGCTGAACACGCTCTACGCCGTGCTGCTGCTGAAAATGGTGATCGGCTGGTTGCATGTGGACCAGCGCAGCGACTGGGTCGAGGGCGTGGCCCTGCCGGTCTACACCTTTGCCGGCTCGGTTCTGGTGGCCGGGCTGCTGGCCTGGCTGGTCGGCTGGGTGCTGCGACGGTTCGACCTGAAGGAAGAAAATGCGGTGCTGCTGCTGCTGGGAATGGTGCTGCTGGCGCTGACTGCCGCGCGCATGTTCGCGCTGTCGACCGTGCTGGTGCCGCTGCTGGCCGGTGTGATGCTGCGCAATGCGAGCGACCGGCCCTGCATCTGGCCGCGCCACTTCGGCACCGCCGGCGGCGTGCTGGTGCTGATGTTGTTCGTGATCGTCGGCGCCGCATGGTCGGTCGAGGCGCTGGCGGCCGGCATCGTTGTCGCGCTGCTGTTGCTGGCCGTGCGGGCACTGACAAAAGGCCTGGTGCTGGTGGGCCTGGCGCGTGTCAGCGGCATCGACGCGCGCCAGGGCTTCGCGCTGGCGATGAGCCTGACGCCGGTCTCGGCGACGTCGCTGATCCTGCGGGCCGAAGTGCAGGCCACCCATCCGACCATCGCCGCGCCGCTGACACCGATGATGCTGGCGATGCTGGCGCTGATGGCGCTGCTGGGGCCGGTGCTGGTGCAGGGTGGCCTGCGGATTGCCGGTGAATACCGGCCGCCCGAGCGGGCAGCCTCGCCACGAAAGTCGACCCAGGAGCACACCGCATGAGCATCAGCCGGGGACCCTCGCTGGAACGATTCGCCGATTCACGGTCGCTGACCCTGGGCGTCGAGCTCGAGCTGCAGATCGTCAACCACCACGACTACGACCTGACGCCGGCCTCCAAGGACTTGCTGCGCCTGATGGAGAAGTACAAGCTGCCCGGCAACGTCACGCCAGAGATCACCGAAAGCATGATCGAGCTGTGCACCGGTGTCTGCGACAACCACACGCAGGTGCTGGCGCAACTGACCGAGACGCGTGACGCGCTGGTCGCCTGCGCGGCGCAGCTCAACGTCGGCCTGTGCGGCGGCGGCACCCATGCGTTCCAGGACTGGAGCCAGCGGCGCATCTTCGACAAGCCGCGTTTCCACGAGGTGGCGGCGCTGTACGGCTATCTGTCCAAGCAGTTCACGATCTTCGGCCAGCATGTGCACATCGGTTGCCCCGGGCCCGACCAGGCGCTGGTGCTGCTGCACGGGCTGTCGCGCTTCATTCCGCACCTGATCGCGCTGTCGGCGTCCTCGCCCTTCGTGCAGGGCACCGACACCGGCTTCCAGTCGGCGAGGCTCAATTCGGTGTTCGCCTTCCCGCTGTCGGGGCGCGCACCCTTTGTCAACCGCTGGGATGATTTCCTCGTCTTTTTCGACAAGATGGCGCGCACCGGCGTGGTCAAGAGCATGAAGGACTTCTACTGGGACATCCGGCCCAAGCCGGAGTTCGGCACGATCGAGGTGCGGGTGCTCGACACGCCACTCACGATCGAGAAGGCCGCCGCGCTGGCCGGCTACATCCAGTGCCTGGCCCGCTGGTTGCGCATCGAAAAACCGTTCGAGCCGCACGAGGACGACTACCTGCCCTACACCTTCAACCGCTTTCAGGCCTGCCGCTTCGGGCTGGATGGCACGTTTGTCGACCCGTCCACCGGCGAGCACCGGCGCCTGCGCGACGACATCGAGGCCAGCCTGCAGACGCTGGAGATCCACGCGATGGAGCTCGGTGCCGAGGATGCGCTGCGCTACCTGCGCAAGGAACTGGCCGGCACCGGCAACGACGCGACCTGGCTGCGCGACGTGCACGAGCGCGAGCAACTGCTGCCCGAGGTGGTGCGCCAGCAGTGCCGGCGCTGGGCGGGCGACAGCCCGTGAATCAAGCCGAGACAGTGCCGCTGAAGATCGGCATGTCGGCGCGGCTGATGCACAAGCCGCCGCCGGAGCTGGGGTTTCGCAACAAGACGCTGCAGTACCTGGAGCAGGCGGCCGCGCACTGGATCATGGGCCACGGCGCGATGGTGCTGATGCTGCCGACGCTCGGCTACGACGCCGAGGTTGCGCGGCGGCGCGTCTCGGTGCGGCACTACGTCGACGTCCTCGATGGCCTGGTCATGCAGGGCGGCGCCGATGTCAGCCCGACCAGCTACGGCCAGCAGCCACTGCGGCCCGAGTGGGGTGGCGACATCGTGCGCGACCGCTATGAAATGGAGCTGCTCGAAGGCTTTCTCGCCCAGGGCAAGCCCGTGCTGGGCATCTGCCGTGGTTGCCAGCTGATCAACGTGGCCTTTGGCGGCACGCTCTACCAGGACATCGCCACCCAGCGGCCCGATGCCCAGAGCCATGTCGACGCCACGCTTTACGACCAGCACAGCCATGTCGTCGTGTTCGAGCCCGGCTCCAGGCTGGCCGGGCTGTATGGTGAGCAACAGGGCGGCCGGGTGACCAGCATCCACCACCAGGCTGTCGACCGGCTCGGTGCCGATCTGCAGGTCGAGGCGCGTTCGGCCGAGGACGGTCTGATCGAGGCCATCCGCGCGAGCGGCTCGCACTTCGTGGCCGGCGTGCAGTGGCACCCGGAGTTCCATGCGGTCAACCCGGGGCTGCTCAGCGGCGAACCGCTGCTCGACGGTTTTCTTGCCGCCGCACGCGCCGCGCAATTGACGCGATAGCAGCCTGCATGCGTCGGTACGCCGCGGTGCCGCCGGGCACCGCCGATCACTGCGGATCACCGCTGATCAACGACGGGCACCGACCAGCACCGACCGGCACCAGCGGCGGGAGCCGTTGCGCCGCCTGGCGCGCATGGTGATGCCGAGACCATCACCCGCAGACCGCATTGGCATCGCATCGGTTCGCCAGCGCACAGAATGCCGGCGCTTTGGATGCCACCATGCACCATGCCGACATCTGCTGCAGTCCCCAACACCAGCCGCACAGTGCAGCCTTGCCTGACCGGTGCAACAAGCCCGGCCGCTGCCATGTTCATCCGCGGCATCGGCACAGCCGCGCCGCAGACGCGCTACACCAAGGCCGAGTGCCTGGCAGCCTTCGAGCAGTCAGACTGGTTCGGCCGCCTGGACGCGCGCGCCCATGTCATCGCGCGCACCGTGCTGCAGCGTGACAACGGCATCGATGCCCGGCGCCTGGCGGTGCCCACGCTGGCCGAGGTCTTTCGCATCGACCCCGACACGCTCGCACGGCGCTTCCTGGCCCATGCCCCGGGTCTGGCCGCCAGCGCCGCCGCGCAGGCGCTGCAAGCAGCCGATGTGGCAGTGCATGACATCGACGCTGTGGTCGTCAGCACCTGCACCGGCTACTTGTGCCCGGGCCTGTCAGGCTACGTCGCCGAGCGCCTGGGCTTGCGCGCCGACATCCAGGCATTCGACCTGGTGGGCCAGGGTTGTGCCGCAGCACTGCCCAACATGCAGCTTGGGCGGGCGCTGCTGGCCAGCGGCGCCAGCGCCCATGTGCTGTCGGTCTGCGTCGAAGTCAGCAGCGCGGCCATGTATCTCGACAACGACCCCGGGGTGTTGATCAGCGCCTGCCTGTTCGGTGACGGCGCGGGCGCCGCCGTGCTGTCGCGCGCGCCACCCGCCCCTGGCTCGGCCAGCCGGCGCATCGGGTGGATCGACAGCAGTTCATTGCTCGACCCCTCGCAGCGAGACGCGCTGAAGTTCGAGACCCGCCAGGGCATGCTGCGCAATGTGCTGACGCGCGCCGTGCCGGCATTGGCCGCCGACCACGCTTTGCGCCTGCTGCACACCGTGCTGCCGCGCGCGGGCCTGCATGCCGACGACATCACCGCCTGGATCCTGCATGCCGGCGGGCGCGATGTGCTGCAGGCGGTGGAGCGCCGCTTCGAACTGCAGCGCGCAGACCTGCGCTACAGCGCTGCCATGCTGCGCGAGTACGGCAATTTGTCCAGTGCCTTTGTCTACTTCGTGCTGCAGGCCGCAATTGCCGACAACGCGCCCGATGGCTGGTGGTGGTTGTCGTCGTTCGGCGCCGGCTTCAGCTGCCACGGGGCCTTGCTGCAGGTGCAGGCATGAGCCGCACGCTGGGCCAGGCGATGGGCGTGAATTTGCCCCGTGTCGTGCTGCCCGAACTGCTGGACAGCCTGGCTGCCGAGGACCAGGCTGCCCAGCGCTCGCGCCGTGACCTGCAGCGTGTGCACCGCGCCATGGGCACACGCACCACGCTGTTGCGCGCGCTGCGGGCGCTGCCGCTGATGCACGCAAGATCCGCGCCGTCTGCACCGCTTCGGGTGCTGGAACTGGG